>JANOJM010000168.1:0-23876 GCA_031418735.1 Nitrospiraceae bacterium
CTCGGCCTTCGGGTCATCCGAAAAGTCGAGCAGATCATTCGAGAGGAGATGAACCGGGCCGGCGCTCAAGAACTCCTCATGCCCATCGCCTCTCCCGCAGAGTTATGGCGAGAAACAGGCCGATGGAATTTTTACGGCAAAGAACTAGTGCGCTTCAAGGATCGTCACGAGCGCGAGTTCTGCTTGGGGCCGACCCATGAGGAAGTCATCACCGACCTGTTCAGACGCGAAGTCCGCTCCTATCGGCAGATGCCGCTGAACTTCTATCAGATCCAAACAAAGTTTCGAGATGAAATCCGTCCCCGCTTCGGACTTATGCGAGGACGCGAGTTCATCATGAAGGACGCCTATAGCTTTGACCAGGACGAAGCCAGCGCCAGGATCAGCTATCAAAAGATGTACGACGCCTATCATCGTATCTTCACCCGCTGCGGCCTCACCTTTCGTGCCGTGGAAGCCGACACCGGCCTGATCGGCGGCAGTTCATCTCACGAGTTCATGGTGCTCGCCGAAACAGGCGAGAACACCATCGTCTACAGCGATGCGGGCACCTACGCCGCCAACATCGAACAGGCCGAAGTGCTTCCTCCTACCGATATGGACACCGAAGCTCCGCGGCCTCTGCACACCGTCCAAACGCCTCGCTGCAGTACAGTCGAAGAGGTTACGAAATTCTTTAATATCTCCCCTACGCACCTTGTAAAGACGCTCCTCTACTCGACAGGCAAAGACACCGTCGCCGTGTTGGTACGGGGAGACCATGAGGCGAATGAGGTCAAGATTCAACGGCTCCTACAAGTGACTGATCTTGAACTCGCCACTCCCACCGTCGTCGAGCGAGTCACCGGCGCACCGGTCGGATTTGCCGGCCCCGTTGGCTTGCAACACGTTCGGATTATTGCGGACCACGCTGTCAAAGCCTTACGCAACGTGGTCGTCGGCGGCAATCAGAGTGATACACACCATGTCGATGTAAACTGGGAACGTGATTTTCAGGTCGAGCAGTTTGCCGATCTCCGTAGCGCCTGCGCAGGAGATCCGTCACCGAGAAAAGATGGGACATTGAAGGCGACGAAAGGCATCGAAGTCGGACATGTCTTCATGCTCGGCACCAAATACAGCGAAACCATGAAGGCCTCCTTCCTCGATCTTCACGGCAAAGAATGCCTCGCTGTCATGGGATGCTACGGCATCGGCGTGGGACGCACAGCGGCCTCGGCGATCGAGCAGAATCACGACGCAAAGGGCATTATCTGGCCCTTCCCCATCGCACCATTCCATGTGCATCTCCTCCCGCTCACCCAATCAGCACAGACTGCCCAGGTCACCGCGCAGCTCTACGACGAACTACAAGCGGCAGGACTCGAAGTACTCTGGGATGACCGCGACGAACGAGCCGGCGTGAAGTTCAACGATGCGGACCTAATGGGAGCCCCATACCAAGTCGTTGTCGGAGACAAGGGCCTCGCCGAAGGAATTGTGGAGGTCAAAGCTCGAAAGGACGGGGTGAAACTCAAGCTGCCTCCGGCGCAAGTCGCCGCTCATCTGATTCGCATACAAACTAGTTGAACGCTCTAGCCCGCATTATTCATGAGCGCTTCTGCTGCAATCGCCGATCCGCTGCTACGACAAGCCTTCGGCGGCGGGCTCGCCCCTTGGACCCTCACCGTACTGCACGAGTACGCATCGGGTCCTCCCGGCTCCGCGCGCCGGGCTCGCGACGCGGCTCAGCGATTTCGCCACGAACCGTCATGAATAATGCGGGCTAGTGCCCTCCAACGGCTTCATCCATACCACCACTCCCGTAACTATCCGAGTCTGAAACTGCCTTTTCCTTGCCTTCCATCCGTGATCAGCTAGACTGAGTTTCAATCTCTGCATCGAGGCACTCGTGCACATGGGTCGTATGCTCAATCTTCATCCGGCATACGATTCCGGCAACGCCCTACGTAGTTGATGGTCAGGAGCCCGGGTAATGCAAGCCAATCCCATCCCACAAAATCTTCAGGAACTTCAGCAGAAAGTGGCATTCGCCGAGAACGTCAAGCGCATCACGGACCAAATCCATGCGGCCAGCGATCTCGATCATATTCTTCTCGACCTGCGCAAAGAAGTTCTTGGTATCTTCGATGCGGAAGAACTCACCATCTACGCATTCGATCCTGAGAAAAAGGAAATTTTCTCTAAAATTCCTAACATCGACAACGTCGAGGAAATCCGCATTCCCATCTCCGAACAAAGCCTCGCTGGGTTCTGTGCAAAGTATCTCCGTCCAGTGAGCATTGCCGACGCCTATAACATTGCCGAGCTGCAAGGTGTCCATCCCTCACTCGTCCACGACACGTCCCACGACAAACTGACGGGATTCAGGACGAAACAGGTCCTGACCTACCCGATCGTTGCAGACAACAAGTATTTGATGGGCGTCCTCCAACTCCTCAACAAAAAAAGCGGCCTGCGCTTCACGAGAAAAGACGAAGAATCCGTCGCAGAGATTGCCAAGGCGCTCGGCATCGCATTCTTCAATCTCCGCAAGGTCTCGAAGAAAGCCCCAACCAAGTTCGATCTCTTGGTCACGAACAACCGCATTACCCAGAACGAATTGGACAATGCGATTGCCGAGTCCCGGAAAGGCCTGTCGGATTTCGAGAGTATTCTGATCGAGAAGTACAAGGTGCCGAAACTCGATATCGGTAAGTCACTCGCCCAATTCCACAAATGCCCCTATATCGAGTACAGCGATCGAACGCTTGTCGATATCGAACTCCTGAAAAACCTCAACGTCGACTATCTCAAAAAAAACCACTGGATGCCCCTCAAGCGCGACCGAACCGCTATCGAAATTTTGACAGACGACCCGAGCGATCTCGACCGTGTCGCAGATATTAAACGGACGTTTCCCGGCCTCAACATTCGCTTTGCGATCAGCCTCCGTCGTGATATCGCCCAGTTCCTCGGCTCTGCCACAGGACAGGGGGACAGCAGCAGCAGCAACAACAACAACAGAAAGTTAGATGAGAATGTTTCCGACATTCTCGGTGAACTCGTCAATGAAGCCCAAGAGGCGGCGGCGGCGGATGAAGCCGGAGGCGGGCTCGATGAAAACGACAATGCGATCGTGCGGCTAGCCAATCAGATCATCGCCGATGCCTATCGGCAAGGCGCCTCCGATATTCACGTCGAACCCTATGGCGAAAAGCGTGAGACCCTTGTTCGTTTCCGAGTCGACGGCGACTGTTTCGAATACATGAAGATTCCGCAAAGCTACCGGCGCGCCATTGTGTCACGCTTGAAGATTATGGCCAGCCTCGACATCGCAGAACGGCGCAAACCCCAAGACGGCAAGATTAAATTTAAACTGTCGGACAGTAAGGAAATCGAGTTGCGCGTCGCGACGATTCCAACTTCTGGATTTAACGAAGACGTGGTCATGCGTCTGCTCGCGGCCAGCGAGCCTTTGCCCCTCGATAAGATGGGGTTCTCGGACCGGAATCTCGCGGGAATCAAGGAAATCGCCGCAAAACCCTACGGCATCATTCTCTGCGTCGGACCAACCGGCTCAGGAAAAACCACGACCCTGCACTCCGTCCTTGGCTTCATCAACACGCCGGATATTAAGATCTGGACGGCAGAGGACCCCGTGGAAATCACGCAATACGGGCTCCGGCAGGTGCAAGTTCAGCCAAAGATCGACTTCACCTTTGCCGCTGCCATGCGCGCGTTTCTTCGGGCCGACCCAGACGTCATCATGGTCGGAGAAATGCGAGATAAAGAGACGGCAGAAATCGGCATTGAAGCCTCATTGACCGGGCACCTCGTCATGAGCACACTCCACACAAACAGTGCGGTGGAAACCATCACTCGACTGCTCGATATGGGCTGCGACTCATTTAGTTTTGCCGATGCGATGTTGGGAGTTCTTGCACAGAGACTCACTCGCCGGATTTGCAAGGACTGCAAGGAGCAGTACGTCGGAACAGCGATAGAATACGAAGAAATCCGCCAAGGCTATGGGCCTGAACATTGGGACAAGCTCAGTATCCCACAGGACAATACCTTCCGCCTGACCCGGGGGAAGGGATGTGAAACCTGCAATCGCACTGGCTATAAGGGACGCGTGGCCCTGCACGAGTTACTGCTGGGATCGGATAAGATCAAACACATGATTCAGACGAAGGCGAGGACTGAAGAGATGCTTCAAGCTGCTATCGCGGCCGGCATGACGACCCTCATGCAGGACGGAGTTCAGAAAACCCTCCTGGGCCATACCACGTTCAAGGAAGTCAAAGCAGTAGCCATCAAGTAATCTGACTCAGCATCTACCCCAGACTCCTTCGCCTCACCACAAAAACACCGTCGTACAGCCACGTTAATGAAGCTCCCCGCAGCTTGCTGCGGGGTATCGGCGAAAGAAAATCAATTCTCCCCACGCCACGAGAGTCTGCCAAAGGCAGCACCGTACGCCCTTATCAAAGAAGCACAGCGGTGAAAAGGGTAACGAAGAACGGAAGGCTACGTGGCAATCGTTGAAAGGATCGACACGTACTTTTTTAGACGATTCTGTGCAGCAGGGGACACTTCCGTGAAAGCCAAGCCAAAGAATTGACCCTTCGCCCACCGCACTTTGGCGACAGCAATATCGGCGGGCTTGATCTGCTTGGGAAGACGTAGGCGCAACATAACTTCATCACCTGGTCGGATCTCAGCCTCCGTGCAGACTCGGGCGCCGCGTATCGAAAGATCGTAGACCACGCCCAAGTCGAGACCAGGTCTCCTCAACCAACGGCGAGACTGGCAATGAGATAGGGCACAGACAAAAGGGGCAGAGATGCGGACCCGAGGATGCTGACGAAACTTATTTAAGAGAGAGGATCGATGTGAGGCCTGTACCATAGCGAATCCCTACTATGTTTCTACCGTACATCAGGACAGGCTATTTACAAACACAATTCCTCAATCGCGCCTATTCAGCCGTTGTGTGCAGTGAATAACTCAGCCGAGACACCACGCGAGACGGGTGCGCGGAGCCCAGGGGACTGGCTCCGCCAGTCTGCGGCGTTGCCTGTCCCGCTTTTCAGACGGGGACAGACGCCAAAAAGAAGGGCGCCAGCCCCAGCAGTATGTTGACTGACTGAGCCGCGAACCCACCTGCCGTCAGGCTTGTCGCAGCGGCGTATCGGCAGTTGCAGTAGAAGTCTTTGTGAATAATGCGGGCTAGATGCCCTGTTTGACTCTCACTCTGGCCCATGTTATTGTGTCCACCGTACGAGTCAGCAATACTTCTCGCGCACCAGACTTCATAGCATTATCCCAGCGCGATTGCTCCTTTGGGGGCATGCTAGTTCATACGCTCCATCATAATATTCTGTACCTGGAAGCTTGGCAGAAAGATGGATGCAATGGTTTTGGCATTTCTGCCCGGCCCCCTCAATACCGTTTAAATTTCTCCCACGTTGGAGATGTCGGTTCCATACATAAAGGAGCACTTATGAAGCTATCCACAGGGTGGCGAGCCGACAAGACGAGAAAGAACCGCGCACGGGCGACTAGGAAGCCAAAAATCCGATGGGAGGTGCTTGGTCTTCCGGGCCCTCGTGATACCACTCTGACAACCTCAATGGAAGACATCCGCCTGCAAGTGTCGAACATGGCAAGCCGTGGGTTTGGCCAAGGTACTCGTTCCCGTACGGCTGAACGAGAAGCAAAGACCACCAGTCACGCTCCTGAGTCAAACAACAAAAGACGTCGCGGAGCAACAGAAACGCCACAATCATAGAGGGACCACTAGCGTACATTGCAGGCGGTTGGTGACTCGATATGAGTCGCCAGGCAAAGGAGGGCACCATCGGACGAGCAGGAAAAACAACCATCGCAAAGCGAGATCGCGAAAAAGCAAAGCAAATTCAGCGGCGCGAAAAAGACGCTCGTCGTGATCAACGTAAGACGGACAAGCCCGCTCGCCCTCTGAATACAGAAGGAGAGGATCCGGATTTAGCTGGGCTCCAGTGGGGCCCGCAAGAACCTCTGTATTAGGGACACCCTACTTGCCGCTGGTTGGTAACCACGCTGCGATACTCACCATCTGCACCACGCCACCTCATCAGTTAGAGCCGGCAAATTGTTCTCAATCGCGTCCGTCCTCGCGAAACCTGACAGTCGTACCGTTTTGACTCAAGTGAGAGAGGCGCGACTGGTGGGGAAATTGTCGCGCGTACTCCGAGATTTAGCAACGAATCAATAGGAATAATGCGGGCTAAAAAACTAGACCCCCTCCGGTATGACGGAAGACTCGGATGGACGCCCCCACCGCTGACGATCACCCCTGGAACGTTCTGGCATCCTCAAGTGTGGGCGAGTATTGGGTGAAGGGCTCCCCTCTGCCAACGGTACAGAATGCCCCATCAACGTTTCGATCGCGCGTAGCTGCTCACGTTCCTCGAAAGCCACAAAACTGGTCGCTCTCCCTGTCATCTTCATCCGGGCTGTCCGTCCAATACGATGGATATAGTCCTCTGGACAATTCGGCAAATCGTAATTCACTACGTGGCCGATATTGGCTACATCAATCCCACGGGCTGCGACATCCGTCGCGACGAGAATTCTGACCTGCCCTCGCTTAAACCCATCGAGAGCACGGAGGCGCTGGGGCAAACTTCGGTCTCCATGGATGACCGCAACACGGTGACCCGCCTGCTCAAGTGTCTGGCCGAGTCGATCGACCCGGCTCTTTGTCCGAGCAAATACGAGGACAGTCCCCCGTTCCGCTGCCAGCAACGCCACCAACAGCTTCGTCTTCTCCTGAGAGGTAGTATGATGCACCGCCTGGGTCACGCCTTCAGCCGTCGTGGAGTGAGGCGTCACCATCACATGAACGGCACCGTTCAGACTCGCTTGGACCAAGCGTGTGACATCCGTCGGAATCGTGGCGGAAAAGAGCAACGTCTGTCGCTCCAAAGGCAACGCGTCAAGAATTTGATTAATCTGTGGAGCGAATCCCATGTCGAGCATACGGTCAGCTTCGTCAAGCACCAGAATCTTGATCGGAGCCAAATTGATCGTCCCATTCCACATATGGTCCAGCAAACGCCCCGGAGTGGCAACAATGATATCAGGCCGTTGGCGCAATCCTCTGATCTGCGCCTGCATATCGCTTCCTCCGACGACGACCGTCGCGGAAATGTGATGGCTGCGACCGAGCTTTTCAATTGAAGTACAAATCTGCAAAGCCAATTCCCTCGTTGGGGCGAGAATCAATGCCTGCGGCTGACCTTTTGGCAAAACTGCAAGCCGTTCGATCATGGGGACAATAAATGCAGCCGTCTTTCCCGTACCGGTTTGGGCACAACCGATGACGTCCCGGCCCTCCAGCGCTGGTGGAATAGCCTGAGCTTGAATGGGGGTTGGAACCAGTAAGCCCGCAGCCGTCAAATCCCGCAAGAGCGGTTCAGACAGACCAAGGGTATGAAAACTCGTGTGAACAGAGGTATGCAATGCACTATCCTTTCAGTGTGATCGCATTATGACGGGATCAGAGAACCGAGGGGAGAGAAACCAGGAAGGCATCAACTCCGACAGGACCTGGTCGCGATGCGATCGCGAAGTCCGTTATGGTGTATACAGCCGTGCCGCCGGACTACTGCGACAACGATGTGAGGGTATCCTACAGCAAGCCCCATCTGGCGTCAACTTTCTTGCAAGCAAAGACCAGTTCGATAATACCGAGGAGAAACATTGATCTACGCTTTCAGGGTATTGACATCTATCAAGTCAGGACGGGCTGACACCTTCGCTATCTAACGCAACTGTGCTATAGTAGCTACAGATCAACTTCGGGCACTACTCTATCCCTCGCGCCTTCACTCTCTCCTTCTAGCTTCTGCGCGATTGATTCTCTAGTTTCCGCTCTGCTCCACACGCAGGTCTCTTCAGGGAGACCGCTGAACAGTACCGGTCCGTACCGCACTCGACCATGCCGATCCCACAATCGGCAAACGACGAATGCCTTACAGACATTGATCGAATCGAAATGCAGCGCCATAGTGACGGCTTGCGGCCCTCACTCCATATCCATTAGGAATAAGACTCCAATGAGCCAGTCAGCAAAACCATGCGTAACTCCCCTATCATCAACGTTTGCCATTACCCGAACAGGTGTACCGATCAAGATCAGCAGTCGCCAGGGGATCTGGACCTCCATCCTTTTTTCCGCCATTTCCATCGGCGCCGTGATCGGAGTCCCTCTCTATGGATATCTCTACCATTACAGCTGGCTCGACTGGTCGATGTTTGCGTTGCTCTATGTCATCAGCGGCCTGGGCATCACCGTCGGCTACCATCGATTAATGTCCCATCGAAGCTTTGACTGCCCGAACTGGGTCAAAGGCGCACTCTTAATCGGTGGCGCATGGGCGCTGCAGAATTCCGCCATCAAATGGGCTGCCGATCATCTGCGTCATCACGCGCACTGCGACGAGGAGAAAGATCCGTACAATGCGCAACAAGGATTCTGGTACAGCCACTGCGGGTGGCTCTTTGTCGCCGATCGACACGCCGACCCCAAATATGCGACGCGCGTCGCAAACGATCCCGTTGCGATCTGGCAACATAAGTACTACCCTCTCTTACTTCTTGCGGGTCTGGCCAGCACGTTTCTCATTGGTTTTCTCTATAACGGCATCATGGGTGGAGTCGGCTGTTTCCTCCTTGCCGGCGTGGGACGCACATTTGCCGTGCTCAATTCGACATTTTTCATCAACTCCGTTTGCCATCTGTGGGGCCGACAGCCACATGGCACATCAGACTCCAGCCGCGACAGCTGGCTGATATCCCTCGTGACATTTGGCGAGGGGTACCATAACTACCATCATATGTATCCCACTGATTACCGAAACGGCCCTCACTGGTACCACTTTGACCCCTCGAAATGGCTCATCCATGGGCTCTACTCCCTAGGACTTGCGACATCGTTGCGGACTGGTTCGTACGTCGAAGACTCACTGACTCGGACAACCTAATACGTCACGAAAGGGATCTCGATGGGGAAGCGGGTCCTGTATGTCGGCGGACTTCCGGACAAGGTTTCGGACTGTGAGCTACGTGGGATCTTCACCTCCTACGGTCTTGTCGCGAGAGCCTATGTGGTTCGATTCAAACATACGGGGAAGTCCGCCGGGTACGGATTTGTCGAAATGGGGTCCGGAGAACAGGCCTTGAACGCCGTAGTTGCCCTTGAAGGAACCAAATGGGACGGACACCTCCTCAGGCTCTATGTCACCCCCTACGCTAACCAGATCATATAGAGCCACACCAGCTACAAAAAAGGAGTCTGCATGGGCCGTACTAACTTGGACCCGATCATGACATTTCCAGATGGATCGCACCTCTTGATCAGCACCGCCTGTTCAAAAGAAGGAAGCTTTTCCTGTGCCCTCTACACGGCAACCATCGAAGCGGACGATCGAGGGGCTTTCCGCGTCATCTCCAATCACCTCGCAGCAGCCACGTGTTTGGTTGCGCAAGAAGATGCCTACAGTTATGCCCAACGTCTCTACCCGCGTTCTGCTGAAACAATGAAGAAACCACCCTACCTCATCTGGCCCGGCCCCGGCCCTACCGGTAATGCGGATGTGTAGGATGGTTGCCTACCCTTCCCTGTACCGACAGTAGAAAAACCTGAACACCAAGCGCTATAGCTTTTCACCTGCGCCTCTGTTAGGATGCTCCTGTTTCATGCGGTGGGCCTCGCATGAAACAGCAAATGGAACGGCCCATCACCGATATTGTTGTTACCGAGAATCTGACCGGAAGCTCGACCCAAGCCGCTACATTGTTCGCGTCTTTGGCCTGTTCCTTCCCCTCTTGTATTTGTTCTCGAGTCTCAACCAATATCAATTTCAGAAGGAGGAACCCCCATGGGTTCAAAACTTTATGTCGGCGGGTTGCCCTATGCGGCAACTGAATCACAGCTCACCACCCTCTTCGCCGCGCATGGCACCGTCGAGTCTGCGCGTGTGATCACGGATAAGTTCACCGGGCAATCGCGAGGCTTCGGCTTCGTCGAAATGGCCACACAGGAAGAAGCCAAGGCCGCGATTACCGCGTTGAATGGCTCACAGATGGACGGACGTCCCCTGACTGTCAATGAAGCCAAGCCACAAGAGCCACGCACCGGCGGCGGTGGTGGTGGCGGTGGTCGCTTTGGTGGCGGCGGCGGCGGTGGTGGCGATCGCGGCGGTCGCGGTCGCTTCTAACAAAGCACCAACAAGCATCTGCTGTAGACGGGGCGCTTCAACCGAAGCGCCCCTTCATGTTCTACCCCTTTCCCGTTCTTCATCTTTCATTTTTCATCGCGAACGACTCTCCGCCTTCTATCGTGACTCTAGGTCGGTCGAGACTTCAGACCGATTAGCCAAGGATGTTGTCTCGCCTCGATGTAAGCCACGCTGGCGCTCATGCTCAACAAGAACGCTGCGTAAATGCACATGAGTTATAGGAGAAGCCATCGAACCATGACACACTAATCCTAATTCATCGAGAGACAGCACATGCGTTTCTACCAACATCCACGTCTCCTGAATATTCTGCTCGCTCTCTGGCTTTCCACAGCGATCTGCACACCCAGCTTTGCAGGAGACATGGCCCTCCTGAGTATCGGCCCTCGCATTGGCTTCGGCGAAAAAATTCCCCTCATGGGAAAAGAGCAACAATACTATTTTCACCTGTACGACATCGCTGCGCTCATCAAGCTCCCCTGGTCCTGGCCGCTCGGTGAGAGTATCTGGAGTCTGGAAACGAGACTGATCGCAAGCGCGGGGCTACTGACAGGGGCAAATGAGAGCGGTCTGATGATGACGGCCGTACCTGTTCTCGCGCTGAGCGGCTGGAACGGACTTGTCACCTTAGACACAGGAGTAGGAGCAGGATTCTTCAGCAACCATAAGTTCGGAGTACAAGACTTCGGAGGTCCGGTTCAAATCGTGACAACCGCAGGGATTCGCGTGAATCCGTTCCCGCATGCCTATACTGGCTTTCGGATCCAGCACTTCTCCGATGCCAGCCTATATGGACCGTCCAGCCTCGGCGTGGATATGTACGTCATAGAACTTGGATATCAGTTCTAATCCAGACGCCGCCAAACTGGCAATCTCTTCGAAGCTGAACAGCCAGAAGCAGCATCCCACCACCCTACGACTTCCACCCTGACAAGACACACCGCTGTGCAATCAGTGGGATGAAGCTCTCAATATCTTCCGAAACCCTTGTCATGACTTCATCCGCCAACCTCTGATCCTCGAAACACTCGTAGGCATCATCGAGAAAACCGCCCCGGAGCAGCGGATGGTGGAGAAATGCCTGACCTGCACCAGTCGCTACTTTTAACGGATACTCAGCGACAACAATACGCGAGAAATGAAGCCAGCCCAGCCATCCACGTACCTCTTCTGCTGACGGCCGTTCAGTGAGATAATCTTCCAGCCGACGGCGTTCCGCCAAGAGACCACGAACCGCCATTTCCTGGTCGATCCTGCGCCAGAGTGAATCGAACGTACCAAGCGAGGGAAAGGTCAGAACCAGTTGTCCGCCTGGTTTGAGATGTTCCACCAACCCCTGGACAACTTCGAACCGATTGGGGCGGAAAAACATGACGGAGAGATTGCCGGTAATGCGATCAAAACAGGGTAGGAGCTGAGGCAATGCACGCATATCCAGACATTCGAACCGCAGCCACGGAAGTTGCGTTCCTTGGATCGCTCGTGCACTCTCAACCTGACGCCCGCTGAGGTCGATGGCCAAGACCTGTCCAGCGGGCCCCACCTGTTCTGCCAGGTAAAAAGCCGGAATCCCGTGACCGGAAGCAATATCGAGAATAGAGGCTCCGGGGCAAAGATTCAGATGCTGCAGCAAGGATTCGGCGAAAGGAGTGGACCAGTAATCGTGGGCCGGAAGAGGCCAACGAAGCCGCACATCATTCGTGCGCTCAGACATGGGGCTATTCTCCTATTGCGTTGCCGGCCCAAGATACTCCGAGACCCTGCTAACAATCATCAGCTCTTTCCCATAGCGTCGAATGGTGACTACGGCGGGCAAGGAGACGAACCGGGCAAGAATTCTTTGCAGGACTCATGTGTAGGCTGAAAATAGAGGAAACCTACCGCCAAGATAGAAGGACCGGGAAAACGCTGACCTCACCTCCTGTTGTTTACTGCGAAGATCTCGGCTGGCGTTTCTGATGAAGACCCTTGTCGCTCTTGCTCATTGGCCTACTGGACTCACCCTCAGAGAGAATGTCCTCAATCTGAGATTCACTGCACGTAAGATCACCATCGGCTGGCTTCCGTGATGAAGCGCTGGCCGGCTTAGTTGCAGCATGAAGCTTCTCATCTTTAACATCGTCCGGCATGATAGCTGTACTCTATCTTGGTGCGGGTATTCCGCCGACAACGGCAGCTACTATTTCGACAGATTATCGAGAACGATTGATGGAATATGATCCACCAGTCGCCAGCACGCTGAGGGCGCGTTGTAAATCATCCACATGCTGCTGCATCTCCGCCAGCGTCCGATCAATCTTCTTGCTTGAGCAGTGCCTCAACGAATGGATGCTCGCTCCGGTCCAGAGTCGAACCGTTTTTCTTGACGGTGCATTCAGCGTCAGCACATAGACTTGCGTGGCGTTCTTCATACCAACTCCCCTCTCATACTGGGCGATGCTATCTGGCTTGCAGACGCTACACCCCAGCGGTCACGGCTACCGTCCCTTGAGAAGCATGCGGCGCTACGGCTGGCGCCGTCTGCATAGACGCCTTCAGTTCCTCTATAGCCATCGCAGCATCCGCTTCCGTCGATCCAAATCGGTCGCTCATTACCTTGATGGCCTGAGTGATCGCTTTCTTCATCTTCGTAATTTGTTCTTCCGGTGTCATCGCGTTATTCCTTCATAGGTTGAGGGTCTGTACCGAGAAGTCTGCTGCTTATCTGCAGACTCGTGTGGCCTCAAGGAACCGAGCGCTTCCGCCCCGGTGGTCACACCCAATGATTGCAGTACTTGAAAAGCACCTGGCATAGGAGCAACGGAGACTGGAAAATCAAACGCGCAGGAATAATGCAGAAGCGCGAGGGATAGGACAGTCAGCGAGGCTCAACACAGCACAGCCCTATGCTAGACGCCATGGAGAGCCTGGTCAAGGGGTATTAGTGGGCAACGTGCGCAACTCACGGCTGATTGGACCATCGTTACCAGGCGTAGGCTTCTGGTGCAGGCCCACCAGGGCCTGGGAAAATGTCGTCAAGTCGTTTCAGGGTTTCCTGGCTCAACGTGAGACTCAGGCTGCGCATCGCACCATTCAATTGCTCCATCGTACGGGGCCCGATAATGGGAGACGTAACAGCCTTTTGGTGCAGCAGCCAGGCGAGCGCCACATCGGCCTGACGCTCACCGAGTTGTGTGCACAACGCGCCATAGGCTTCCAGCTTGGGGCGATAGGTCTCAACATCTTTCTTCAGACCTTCATCCGCGCGTCGACCGACCTTCGCCGGTTCTAATGCTCCGGCCAACAGCCCGCGTGCGAGCGGACTCCAGGGAATCAGTCCGATGCCATAGGCTTCGCAGGCCGGAATCACTTCCAGTTCAATCGTACGCTCATTCAGATTATAGAGACTCTGTTCCGAGACCAGGCCGAGAAAATGGCGGCTTCGAGCCAGCTCTTGCGCCTGGGCCAGATGCCAGCCTGCGAAATTGCTGCTGCCCACATACAGCACCTTGCCCTCCCGAACCAACTGCTCCATCGCCTGCCAGATTTCCTCCCATGGCGTCTCCCGATCGACGTGATGCATCTGATACAGGTCGATACAATCCGTCTGCAGACGCCGCAGGCTGTCCTCGCAAGCCCGCTTGATATGCAACGCCGACAAACGAGACTGATTCGGCCACTCACCCATCCGGCCAAAGACCTTCGTCGCCAGGACGACCTTCTCACGACGCCCGCCGCCTTGCGAAAACCAACGGCCCACAATTTGCTCGGTCCAGCCCTCGCCCACCTTCCAGCCATAGACGTTCGCCGTATCGAAAAAGTTAATTCCTAATTCCAGCGCCCGATCCATGATGGCGAAACTGTCCGCCTCGCTCGTCTCCGGCCCGAAGTTCATGGTGCCGAGACAGAGTCGGCTGACCTTCACTCCCGACCGACCGAGATGTATGTATTGCATTAGTAAAATTCCTTGTCATTCCCGCGAAGGAACCTCACGACTCTTCTTCTTCAATATCCTCGATCGACTGTTTGAGCGCCGTGACAAAGGCTTCTGGCTGAGCCAGTGCATTCTCCGTCAGTTGAAATTCAGAGACCAATACACCCGCTTTGTCCACAATGATCAATCGATAGCCCTGTTTCATAAACTCTCTCCCTCTAGAAACTCAGTGATGACTCCATCTTGGGCTGTTCTCAGGGATGGGAGCTGAATGATTTTCCACTGCGCGCAACTTTTACACCCGCCCACCCACTGGCACGCCGAAACGTGCCATCAGCCCAAGCGAGGGCCTTCTGATTCTCGCTACTCTCTCTAGGGGAGCGGCCAAGGTTGTCCTCGACTGCGCGCATCGGACGAGCACCGTTTTATCGTGCGCGTTCTGCGAGCAAGGAGGGCACCTGGCCGCTCCCCCCTATTCTTCCAACTCTTGTTTCTTTTTCCCCATTTTATTCTCCGTCCCCTTCCAGAGCCGGATAATATTATCCTTGTGCTTGAACCAAATCAGGATGCTCACGAGCAGAGAAAAGACAAAAAACTCCTGCCGCTGTTCGTTCACAATCGCCACAACCGGTAAGCACCCGAAAGCCGCCAGCGCACCACCGGATGAATAGCGCCAAATCGCGACGGCCCCCAGCCAGATCAACAACATGAGAAGCCCGATAGAGGGAGATAGACCCAATACCACGCCCATGGCTGTCGCCACACCCTTCCCTCCCTTGAAACCCAAAAACGGAGAGAAGAGGTGCCCGAGAATCGGCGCGAGCGCGACGACCATGATGTAGGACTCAACTGTGAGCCACTGCATCGCAACCCAGCCAAGCAGCCATCCTTTGCCCATATCTCCAAGAAGCGTAAGGATGCCCGCCTTCTTTCCGGATACGCGCAGGACGTTGGTGAACCCGACGTTTTTGCTGCCGACCGTTCGCGGGTCGGGAAGCCCCATTGCCTTCGACACCACGATGCCGAAGGGAATGGCCCCAAGCAAATAGCCGAGCATCGTCATCAACGCGCACAGGAGTTCTTCGTTCATGGATCAGGGGACGTGAGGAGAGGTGCGCACACCGAGTAAACTCGGTCTGTCTGGTTCATCTGGTTTATTTGGGTTGTCTGGTTCATTTGGTTGGTTCCGATCCGGCCAACAAGACAAACCAGAAAAACGAACTATAGTCCCTTGGCTACGACTTGCCTCCAGAAGCTCCACACATATTGACCGCCTGAGACGTAGCCGAGCACCAGCGACAGATAGAGCGTGACAATACCGGCGAGATGCAGATTGCCGAGGTCGGATAAGAACGTGTCCTCGAGGATTAAGAGCACGATCGCCACCACTTGCAGTGCCATCTTATACTTACCCGTCGTCTCAGCTGACATCACCATGCCTTCGCCAGCGGCAATGGCCCGAATCCCCGTGACCGCGACTTCGCGCGCGATGATCAAGATCGCAATCAGTGCGCTCACACGATCAACGTTGACCAGAAGAATCAAGGCTGAGAGGACCAACAACTTATCGGCGATGGGGTCAAGGAGTTTCCCCAATGTGGTGACTTGGCTGTTACGGCGAGCCAGATAGCCATCCAACAAATCGGTGACCGCTGCAACGATAAAGACGATGGCCGCGCTAATGGATCGGTCAGGGGTCGGCGTGGCAAACAGTACCACGAAAACAGGAATCAAGAGGATGCGCGTCAGCGTAATGAAATTCGGCAGATTAAGCGATTCCTGCCCGACCGATCTCCATGCCGCCAATACACGATTCATTGGTTACCCATTCCGCTATCCGGTTTCTGGAAAACTATAGTGGCACACCACAAAAGAAAATCCTACAGGATGCTCAAAATGTTCAGCCTTCTTACCCAACCAATCCCTGGCGGTTACTTCACCCGCCCGCCCTGAGTCTGTCAAGACAGCCTCTTCGCCCAAGGCCGCACCTTGACCCAAGCAAGGCTGGAGCTCCTCGACTGACCTTCGTTTCACGTTTCACGCCTCACCTTTCACGTCGTTAGACGATGCCATGTTTGAGCAAATCATGCAAATGCACGACCCCGACAATTCGCTTCGCATTGTCCGCAACGACGAGTGTGGTGATGGCAAACCGCTCCATCATTTCGACCGCTTTGGCTGCCAGCTCATCCGGTCCGATCCGCTTAGGATGTCGCGAAGCCAACGACCCGGCTGTCACCTTGGAAAAATCCCCCCCCTGCTGGAGAAACCGCCGAATGTCGCCGTCGGTAATTACACCGACCAATGTGCCGGCTCGATCGACCACCGTGGTCATGCCGATTTTTTTCGCTGACATTTCGAGAATAGCCACCGAACCTAAGACGATTTCTTGCACTTGAGGCAACTCCTGCCCCCTGTGCATGACGTCCCGCACTTTCACCAGCAACCGGCGTCCGAGCGTCCCGCCCGGATGGAATTGCGCAAAGTCCTGCTCCTTGAACCCGCGCTTCTCGAGCAAGGCAACGGCTAACGCGTCGCCCATGGCGACGGTCGCAGTCGTGCTCGCCGTCGGCGCAAGCCCCATAGGGCAGGCCTCTTCTGCAACAGAAACATCCAACGCAACGGCGCTATTCTTGGCTAGCGTCGAACTCATTCGTCCAACGATTGACAGAATAGGAATGCCCATGCGCTCCATGAAGGGCAACAGCTGCAAAATTTCCTGCGTCTCTCCACTATTCGAAATCGCAATGAGCACATCCTTACGCGCAAGCATGCCAAGATCGCCGTGGAGCCCTTCGGCTGGATGGAGAAAAAACGACGGCGTCCCGGTACTGGCCATCGTGGCGGCGATCTTCTGCCCGATCAAACCGGATTTTCCCATGCCCGAGATGACAACTTTGCCCTTGCACGCATAGAGGAGATCCACGGCATCAGAAAAACCGCCATCGAGCCGTTGAATGAGGGCCTGGACCGCACGGGCTTCGATGTCCAGCACACGCCGGCCTACATCAAGGCTGGTTCGGCCCTTCGGCATCGCCGATCGAGTGCCCTTCGGCTTGATCACTTTCGAGGTTGTGACGCGTCGCATATCCGCATAACCCGTTCAAGTAACGCTTTGAGCTGATGGAGCGGCACCATATTGGGTCCGTCCGACAAGGCCTCATCGGGATTGGGATGGACTTCCATGAAGAAACCATCGACTCCGATGCCGGCTGCCGCGCAGGCCAACGGTTCGACAAATTCACGCTGGCCGCTGGACTTGGTTCCCCCGCCTCCTGGCAACTGCACACTATGAGTCGCATCAAAAACCACCGGATAGCCAAAACTCCGAAGGACCGGAAACGACCGCATATCGACGACAAGATTATTGTAGCCGAACGATGATCCCCGTTCGGTCAGAATGATCCGCTGGTTTCCGGACTCCTCCACTTTCTTCACCGCATTACCCATTTCTTGAGGCGAAAGGAACTGGCCCTTCTTGACGTTCACGACTTTGCCGGTCTTCGCCGCTGCGATGATCAAGTCAGTCTGCCGGCACAGAAACGCAGGGATCTGGAGCACGTCCACGATCTTCCCAGCCTCGGTCGCTTGTTCTTCCGTATGGACGTCAGTCAAGACAGGAAGACCCAGCTGATCCTTCACCTTCTTCAGCACCGCCAGGCCCTTTTCAAGACCAGGTCCACGATAGGAGTTAATCGACGTCCGGTTCGCTTTATCGAAAGACGACTTGAAGATATAGGGCATGCCCAGAGACTTAGCGATCTCGGCAATGCGCGCCGCCGTCTCTAACACGAGCTGTTCGCTCTCGATGACACAGGGTCCGGCAATCAAAAACTGCCGGTTCCCCGCACCGACTTTAAAATTCCCTATCTCAACTTCATGCGCCATGATTTTTGTTTCTTCCAACTTCTCGTGAGATGCTCAAACCAGTCTTGGAGCGAGGCCGCAGGCGAGTCGAAACCGGAGGCGTACCCTCTGGGGTACGTTGAGGATTTCGACGACCCGAGAACGAAGCTGCAAGCTGGTTTCAGCATCTCACCTCAGTGGCCACACTTGCGGCGCAACGCCGCCCCGACAAATCCACTAAACAGCGGATGCGGACGGTGTGGCCGTGAACTATATTCCGGGTGGAACTGCGTCGCCAAAAACCAGGGATGGTCCTTTAATTCGATGATCTCGACCAGCCGGCCATCCGGCGAAAGCCCACTCAGCACGAATCCTTTGGCCAGCAATCGCTCGCGGTATTCGTTGTTGAATTCGTAACGATGGCGATGGCGTTCCCGTACTTCGCTCACTCCATACATCTTTTGGGCCAAGGTTCCCTCCCCCAGCACACAGACATACGACCCCAGCCGCATCGTCCCGCCCTTGTCGCTGACAGACTGCTGATCCGGCATTAAATGAATCACGGGATGGGGGGAGGCTTCGTCGAATTCCGCGCTGTTGGCGCCGGCCAGTCCGGCGACATTCCGCGCAAATTCGATCGTGGCGCATTGCATGCCCAGGCACAAACCGAGGAATGGAATCTGGTGTTCCCTGGCATAGCGAATCGCAGCAATCTTTCCTTCGATTCCGCGCGTGCCGAACCCGCCTGGCACCAGGATACCATCGACTTCGCGGAGGATACGCTCAGTCCCTTGCCGTTCAATCTCCTCCGATTCGATCCATTGAATATTCACTCGCGTTTCATGATCGATGCCGCCATGGACCATCGACTCCGAGAGACTTTTGTAACATTCCTTCAACCCCGCGTACTTGCCAACCAGGGCGACCGAGACTTCATGCTTGGGATACTTGATCTTCTGAACCATCGCATCCCATTCGCGCAGGTTCGGCGGACCGGTCTTGAGTTGGAGCTGCCGCACGATCAGCTCGTCCAGCCCTTCTTTCCGGAACACGATCGGCACTTCATAAATCGTTTCGACGTCTTTCGCCGTAATCACCGCATCTTTCTCGACGTTACAAAACATGGCAATCTTGCCTTTGAGTTCCGGCGGCAGATACCGATCAGTTCGACAGAGGAGAATATGCGGCTGGATACCGATCTCTCGGAGCTTGTTGACAGAATGCTGCGTCGGTTTGGTTTTCAGTTCACCGGCCGTACCGATATAGGGAACCAGCGTCAAGTGGACATAGAGCACATTCTCGCGGCCCACGTCGTACGGCATCTGGCGAATCGCTTCGAGGAAAGGCAAGCTCTCGATGTCGCCGACCGTGCCACCGATTTCCACGATCGTCACGTCCATCCCCTGGGAGATGCGCATGATGCACTGTTTGATCTCATCGGTGACGTGGGGCACCACCTGCACCGTCCCGCCAAGGTAGTCGCCACGCCGCTCTTTCGTGATGACCGAGTGATAGATCCGGCCGGTCGTGTAGTTGCTCTCTTTGGTGAGGGTCAGGGACGTGTACCGTTCGTAGTGGCCGAGATCCAGGTCTGTTTCTGCTCCGTCGTCCGTCACGTAGACTTCCCCATGTTGATAGGGGTTCATCGTGCCGGGATCGACATTGATGTAGGGGTCGAGCTTGAGGAACGTGATCTTCAACCCCCGGCTCTCGAGCAGATTCCCGATCGAGGCCGATGCGAGTCCTTTCCCCAAGGAAGAGACGACTCCGCCTGTGACAAAAATGAACTTGCTCATCGTAGCCCCCATCTTGTCGGACCGTATAATTCTGACACGCATGCCCCCCTTACCTGGAAGGGGCTGCCTTCAATGTGTCCAACTCCCGCTTGATGACGTCACACTGTTGGAGCCTCTCTGTCACAGGCTCGACATCCTGCGGTGTATCAACCCGCAAGGAATCATGTTTGGTTTCCCAGACTCTGACCGGAATGCCATGTTCCAACGCGCGCAACTGCTCGAGCTTTTCCGCATCCTCCAACCGTCCGGTAGGAAGGGACGCAAGCTTCAATAGGGTGTCACGCCGATACATGTACAGGCCGAGGTGAATATAATGCAACCCTCCGACCGCTCGGCGGCTGGGATCATCCCGTACTAGCGGGATCGGCGCGCGTGAGAAATAGAGGGCGTTGCCGAGATAGTCCGTGACCACCTTCACCACCGAGGGATTGTGGACATCCTCCGTCGAATCGATTGTACGCTTCAGTGTGCCCATTCCTGTACCGCTCTCGATGAACGGCTCGATGAGATCCGTCAGTAAATCCGGCTGCAGCGGGATCTCATCTCCTTGCAGATTCACAAAATAGTCACCGGCGAACATGCGCGCCACCCCAGCGACTCGATCGGTGCCTGTCCGATAGTCTCCGGTGACCATGACAGCACGCCCGCCGAATCCTTCCACAGCCTGTTTGATCCGCTCATCGTCGGTGGCGACTAGAACCTCCGTCGCCAAAGGGCACGCTGCTGCTTGTTCATACACATGCTGGATCATGGGCTTTCGACCGAGCATGACCAGAGGTTTGCCTGGAAAACGCGACGACCCGTACCGGGCCGGGATCACCACCATGACAGATGGCGTGGCCTTAGTCATGACCGAGCGCCTCCGAGAGCTGCTGTGCCGAAAGGGTCGCGGTACCGACCATACCAACGACGATGCCAGCGGCGTGGTTAGCCAGCGTCGCCGCATCTCTCATCGAGGCGCCGGTCGACAGCGCGAGAGCCAATGTTCCGATCACCGTATCGCCCGCGCCAGTGACATCGTAGACCTGGCGGGCTTGGGCGGGAATGTGCCAGGAGACATCCTCTCCCTCATACAAGCTCATCCCTTTTTCACCGCGCGTAATGAGCACCGCCTTGCATCCTAACCGCTGCCGTATGATCGCGCCAGCCTCGTTGCTGGCCTGATCGTCATCACCATGTACCCCGGCTGCTTGTGTCGCTTCAAGATGGTTCGGCGTGATGACCGTCGCCCCCTTATAGTAGCTGAAGTGTTCAACTTTCGGATCGACGACCAGAGGGATCCCGCGAAGCGAGGCGAGCCGCGTGAGCTCCAACATCAGCGTGGCGCTCACCACCCCCTTGGCATAGTCCGACACCACGAGACAGGATAACTCCCGTAGTTGCGATTCCACGTAGCGAAGAATCCGCCGTTGCATCGCCGGCTTCAGTTCGACGCGGCGCTCCACATCGTACCGTACGATCTGCTGATTATGCGCAATGACGCGAGACTTTCTGGTCGTTGGACGGTCCTGGTCGATTACCACCCCGCCACGCCCTGAGCGGGTTCCCCCCAGCTCTTTGAGAAGCATCCGGCCGCTTTCGTCTGAACCGATGACGCCGCAGAGATCCGCTTTCCCTCCCAGGGCCAGAATGTTATTGAAAACGTTTGCGGCGCCGCCAAGCCTCAAGGATTCAGAATCGACATGGACCACCGGCACAGGGGCTTCCGGCGAGATACGGCTCACGCGGCCCCAAATATAGTGGTCAAGGATGAGATCGCCGATGACCAGCACGGAAGCTTGCGGGAATCGCGAAATGTACTGCCGAAGCGCTTGAGGGGACGTTGCCCCACCGCCCTGAGCCGCGCCTGCCACAGCCTGCCGCGTGGCTTTACCTATTGGATGGCTTTGCCGATTCGATCCCATCTGACCCACTCCATCATTTGACCTTGCCCGCTCCACGACCAGTAAATACGGAACGCCTTCCCGCGAATTTTCTCCTCGCGCACAAAGCCCCAAAACCGGCTATCCAGACTTTGGTCTCGATTATCGCCCATCACGAAATAGGAGCCCTCTGGCACGGTCACAGGCCCGAAATTATCGCGCGAATTGATCGAGCCGTCGATGACTCCCGGATCGATCCGTTGAGTGAAGGATTTATCATTGAGCTCGACCCCGTTCACCAGCACCACTTTATTGCGAAGTTGGACTGTATCGCCCGGAATGCCCACAATCCGTTTGATGAAATCCTTTTCTTCGTCTTCGGGAAACCGGAACACGATGATGTCTCCCTGCTCCGGCTTGCCGAACTCGATGAGCGCCTCAGAAGCATAGCAATTAATGGGAGGAAAACCTGCTGAAAACTTGCACTGGCTGGGCCATTGGATGCCATAGGATAGCTTGCTGACTAGAATGTGATCCCCGATCAACAGGGTGGGAATCATCGAGCCGGAAGGAATCTTGAAGGCCTGGACGACAAACACCCTGATCGCAAAGGCCAGAAGCATCGCCACAATAATGGCTTCCGCATACTCGCGAAAGAGCGACTTTCTGCCAGGCTGTTCCGCTGCTAATGGTTTGCTGAACACCGTTGCGTCAGCGGCATCGGTCCGCCCCTGTGGGGCTGCAGACCTGAGGTCGTCCGATGGGGGAAGCTTCGAGTCCCCGCTCATTCCTCACCGACTTTCAAAATAGCAAGGAAGGCCTCTTGCGGCACTTCCACGTTCCCCACTGACTTCATACGCTTCTTTCCTTCCTTCTGCTTCTCGAGGAGCTTGCGTTTCCGCGTAATATCGCCGCCGTAGCATTTTGCCAGCACGTTTTTCTTCATGGCTCCGATCGTCTCGCGCGCAATGATCTTGCTCCCAATCGCCGCCTGAATTGCGATCTCATACATCTGCCGCGGAATGAGTTCCTTCATTTTCTCGGCGAGCAGACGTCCACGCTGAATGGAACGATCCTTATGGGTAATAAACGACAGGGCATCGACCGCCTCACCGTTCAAGAGAATATCGAGCCGCACAAGATCGGACTCGCGATAGCCGAGCAACTCATAGTCGAGCGAGGCATAGCCCTGTGTCCGCGACTTGAGCTTATCGTAAAAATCGAGAATGACCTCGTTGAGCGGCAATTCATAACTAATCGTGACCCGCGTCGGATCGAGAAAGTGCATGCCCTGTTGGATACCGCGTCGTTCCTGGCACAGCTGGAGAATGGCTCCCATGTACCGTTCGGGAGTAATGATCGACGCCAGAATAAACGGTTCCTCAAACGAGTCGATACTGCTGGGAGGCGGGAGCTGCGTCGGATTATTGACCTCCAACACCTCGCCCTTGGTCGTCAGCACGCGATAGACGACGGTCGGCGCGGTGGTGAGAAGCGTCAGGTTATATTCGCGCTCGAGCCGCTCCTGAATGATTTCCATGTGCAGCAAACCCAGGAAGCCGCATCGGAAGCCGAACCCGAGCGCCAGCGAAGTTTCAGGCTCATAAACGAAAGAGGAGTCGTTCAGCCGCAACTTGACCAGCGCGTCCCGCAAATCTTCGTACCGGCCCGTGTCGGTAGGATACAGCCCGCAGAACACCAGCGGCTTCACTTCTTTATACCCAGGGAAGGGCGCGCTCGTCGGCGAGACTGCATCCGTGAGCGTATCGCCGATTTTCACATCCGCCACTTCACGCATGTTCGCGCAGAGGTACCCGACCTCGCCGGTCAACAGCTCGGCCTTCTTGGTCCTCTTCGGAGTGAATTGGCCGACTTCCATCACTTCAAACATCCGGTCGTTCGACATGACCTTGATCTTCATCCCAGGGCGCAAGGCTCCGTCCACCACTCTCGTCAACACGATCACCCCTTGATAATTGTCGAACCAGGAATCGAAAATGAGCGACTTGAGCGGCGCCTTGGGATCGCCAGACGGCGGGGGAACCCGCGCAATCACCGCCTCCAACACCTCCGGCACGCCCTTTCCATCTTTTGCACTGATGGGCAGGGCGTCGCTGGCATCAAGCTGCAAGATTTCCGAGATAGAGTGCTTCGTCCCCTCGACATCCGCACTCGCCAAATCGATCTT
>JANOJM010000169.1:0-1975 GCA_031418735.1 Nitrospiraceae bacterium
GCTCATAGAGCTCCTCGAACCGCATCTGTCTCACCTCCTGTAGTACCCGTGCCCGTGTCATAGTGGCCCTCCTTGAGGGACCACCCTAAACCGGACAGATCACGTGCTACAAAAACCGGACAGATGATGTGCTCTCTACACTGCCAGGTGGTTCGTTGACATGAGGAAAGTGTTCTGATACTGGCATGCCTATGGGGGGCGCATCGGGAATGTTGAATGATCAATGAGGAATGTGGAATGGTCCTGGGCGAATGGGAAATGGTCAATGGTGAGTTGAAGGAGTCGGCAGTCACTGGATCTGAGAAAGGATCGAATGAATTCCGAACACTCAACATTCAACATTTAACATTCGACAGAAGAAGTCTTCGTGAATTATGCGGGCTAAGCTGAGAACCATGCTGCTGTGCGTTGCCGCGTTGAGCTGTCTCCCTCATGTGCCGGCCCACGCCATCGAAGTGCATCTTACTGCGGAACGGATTCAGACCGCTCTCGAACAGGGGAAAGAGGCAGCGCTGAAGGGGATGTCTCCTGAAAGTTCCTATGTGCGGTTCGGAGTGGCAGACGAGGTCCAACCGGCGGGATTTTTGATCACAAAAGTAGGGGCTCTATCGGTCATGGCCACGCATATGGCCTTGCGAGGGCTCCAGCCGAGTGAGACCGATGTGAGGCAAGTGCTGGAAGGGAAAACGATGCTCATCAGCACCGTTATCTTAGGCAACACGCCGAATTTTGCTGTGGACAGTTACATGGTGCTCAATCAGGGCGGGAAAACGATCAAGCCTGTGACGGTGCGATTCGATGCGCAAGCCAACCGCAGCGTCGTTTGGCCGGAGAGTCCTCGGTTCAAGGCAAAGGTCATTGCGTCCTTCAACTATGCAGATTTCGACCCAAAGGCCATCACGACCATCACGGTCTTTCCGGCGAATGGAGGAGAGTCGAGTTTCAGGATGGATTTTTCCGAGATCCACTAGAAGATCGTTCTTTGGTTTCTTTGGTTTGTTTTGTTTCTTTGGTTAATTTCGTTCAACCAAAAAAACCAAATAAACCAAATGAACCAACCAAACCAGTGTGACGCAGAAACTATCGCCATCGGCACTGAGCTGTTGATCGGGGGCCGATCCGATTCCAATTCTCTCTTTCTTGCCGAGGAACTCGGCAAGCTTGGAATTGTCGTTCGATTCAAATCAGTCGTCGGCGATGAGCGGCAGGATATCGTCGCGGCTATTCAGACAGCCGTCAAGCGAGCCCAGGTGATTGTCATGACCGGCGGACTCGGCCCCACCGTGGACGATTGCACGAGGGAGGCGGTGGCCGACGCGACCGGCCAGCGGCTTGGTCGTCGCAAGGATGCGTTGGAAGGTCTGACGGCTCGACTCGCGCAGTGGAGCCGCATACCGAACGCCGCGCAGTTGCGCCAAGCGCTGATTCCATCCGGCGCCACCGTGCTAAAGAATCCGGTCGGCTCTGCGCCGGGGTTTTGCCTGACCTGGAAGAAGGCGCTGATCGTTTCGTTGCCCGGCGTACCACGGGAAATGGAAGAGATGGTGCGGCAGGAAGTTCTGCCATTGCTGCGCACAGCACATGAATCGTCAGGCGAGCCTCCACGCGCGCCGATCGTTCGCCAGGTATTTCATACGTTCGGCCTGGCGGAGGCGGATGTCGATGCCAAATTGCAGGGGCTTATTTCGAAACGAATACCGATCGACCTGGGAATGCTCGCATCGCCCATGGGCGTGCTGGTCTCGTTGACGACGAAGGGGAATCACTCTGCTCCGGAGAAGCAGCACGATCTGTTGCAGAGGCTGGCGAAGGAGGTTCGCTCACGACTTGGTGAATGGCTCTTTGCCGAAGGACGAGACACGATGGAAGAAGTTGTCGGGAGAGAACTCACCAAGCAGGGACTGATGCTGGCGGTCGCGGAATCCTGCACCGGGGGACTGATCGGCCATCGGCTCACGCAGGTGGCCGGCTCATC
>JANOJM010000170.1:0-5496 GCA_031418735.1 Nitrospiraceae bacterium
GGCGTGACGTTTCTTGTGATGGACGAGGCCGATCAGATGTTGGATCGCGGATTCTTGCGGGACATACAACGGATCATCCGTCTCCTCCCGGTTGAACGCCAGACTCTGCTGTTCTCCGCGACATTTTCAGGGGAGATTCAAACGCTTGCGCAGACCATGCAGCGCAATCCCACTCGTATTTCTGTCGATCCTGGGATCAGCACTCCAACCACGATCGTGCATGCCTACTATGTCGTGCCGGGGGACCAGGCGCGTACACAACTTGTACATACCTTGCTCCAGAGCGTGACGGCTGGCAGCCGCTCGATGGTGTTTTGCGATCAGAAGTATAAGGTGCGACGGCTGGCGGCCCATTTGGGCGGAGAGCCGGCTTTGGTCGGCGCCTTGACTGGCAATCACAGCCAAGCGCAGCGTGAGAGAACGCTCGGGGCCTTTCGGGCCGGTCGACTCCGTTCGCTCGTGGCGACCGATGTGGCAGCCAGAGGCCTCGACATTCAGGATGTGACTCAGGTGATCCACTATGAGTTGCCGACCAATCCAAATTCCTACGTCCATCGGACGGGACGAACTGGTCGGGCAGAGAAGGAAGGGGCGACATACTTGATTCTGTCTCAGTCAGAAGAGCGAGAGTATCTTCGAATGGTGAGACAGTTACGAATCGAGACGAAAAAACTCGCGCTGCCAGTCTTTGCGGCCCTCCCTGCACCGGCCCCTATGCCGGTCAGCGACTATCAGGATCCTCGCTCACGGCCTCGCCGAAGTGCGGAACCAGCTGGTCGACGATCCCGCGAGGGTGAGAATCGAGGGTCTGGCCATAGGCCAGGAGCTTTTGCCGGCGGGTCGAGACACTCACGATATTAATCCGCATAATTCACGGGAGACGGTCTGAAGGCTGAAGGTCGGCCTTCGGACCGCGCCTGTTGCGAGCAGTGTTGTGTCTGATGGTAAGATAACGGCCGAAAGGTCGTCCCATGCCGCCGTTTCAACTCGAAGCCCCATTCAAACCCTGCGGAGATCAAGTCCAGGCCATCGATAAGTTGGTGGCCGGGATCGTGGCCGGGCGGAAGCACCAGGCGCTGCTCGGTGTGACCGGGTCCGGCAAGACCTTTACCATGGCCAATGTGGTCGCGCAGGTGCAGAAGCCTACGTTGGTGCTGGTCCATAACAAAACGCTGGCCGGTCAGCTCTATCAAGAGTTCAAACAGTTCTTTCCCCACAATGCGGTGGAGTATTTCGTCAGCTACTACGACTACTACCAGCCGGAAGCCTATATCCCCCAAAGCAACACGTACATTGCCAAGGACGCGTCGGTCAACGATGCGATCGATCAGATGCGGCATGCGGCGACCTCCGCGCTGCTCCAACGGAACGACGTGCTGATCGTCTCGTCGGTCTCTTGTATTTACGGCCTGGGGTCGCCCGAGGTTTATCACGAGATGGTGATATTCCTCGAAGAAGGGATGGAGATCAGGCGGGAGAAGATCCTGGCGAAGCTAGTCGAAATCCAATATGCCCGCAATGACATGGATTTCCATCGAGGCACCTTTCGCGCCCGCGGCGACGTCATCGAGATCTTTCCTGCTTCGAATGACGCGGTGTCCGTGCGGATCGAGCTGTTCGGCGATGTCGTCGACGCGATTCACGAAATCGATCCGCTCACGGGGAAGTCGATCGGGAAGCTTCCGAAAGTCGCGGTCTACCCAAACACGCATTATCTCATTGCTCCGGATCGGTATGAGAAAGCGATTACAGGTATTGAGGAAGAACTGGACGAGCGCGTTGCCTATTTCAAGAAACAGAATCAGCTCGTGGAGGCTCAGCGGATCGCGCAGCGCACCAAGTTCGACCTTGAAATGATTCGGGCGATGGGGTACTGCCATGGCATCGAAAACTACTCGCGGCATCTCAGCGGCCGCGCGCCCGGTGAGCAGCCTCCGACGCTCATCGACTATTTTCCCAAAGACTTTCTGCTGATCGTCGACGAATCCCATGCGACGATTCCCCAAGTAGGCGGGATGTACGAGGGCGACTATTCGCGGAAGCGCACCTTGGTCGAGTACGGATTCCGGTTGCCTTCGGCGATCGATAACCGGCCGCTTAAATTCGCGGAATTTGAACGTTGTCTTAGTCAGGCCGTGTACGTCTCTGCGACGCCAGGCTCATATGAATTGGGGCACGCGGCTGGCGAGGTCGTCGAGCAGATCCTTCGTCCGACCGGCCTGATGGATCCGGTCATCGAAGTGCGTCCGGCCAAAGGGCAGGTGGATCATCTCCTCGGCGAAGTGAGGGCTGAAACGGCGCAGGGCGGCCGTGTGTTGATTACCACTTTGACCAAGCGCATGGCGGAAGACTTGAGCGAGTATTACCACGATCTTGGTATCAAAGTGCGGTATCTGCACTCTGACATCAAGACGTTGGAGCGGGCTGAGATCATCCAGGATCTACGGCGCGGGGTATTCGATGTGTTGGTGGGGATCAATCTTCTGCGTGAAGGGTTGGATCTTCCTGAGGTCACTCTGGTGGCGATTCTTGACGCGGATAAGGAAGGGTATCTTCGATCCTATCGGTCGTTGATCCAGACGGCTGGGCGGGCAGCGAGGAATGTGCGGGGCCACGTAATTTTGTACGGTGATGCCGTTACTGATTCTATGCGTATGGCACTCACCGAGACTGAGCGCCGGCGTACGATTCAGGCCGATTATAATACCAGGCACGGTATCGTGCCCACGAGCATCAAGAAGGACGTCCTGTCGCTCGAATATGCCACGGCGGAAACAGATGCGGTGCAATTGGATTTGGCCGCGGAGTCGCCGGCTGTTTACGGAGCAGAGGAAGCGACGGAACAGATCATTAAGCGGTTGGAAACGGAAATGAAAGCTGCCGCCAAGGAGTTGGAGTTTGAACGGGCTGCAGCAATTCGAAACCGGATTCGAGCATTGAGGCTGAAGGGCTTAGAAATGAAACCGGAAGTCTAACCGGTTGCAAGATGCTCAAAAAGGCTGTCCAGCAAGGCCGCAGCGAGTGAAGAGCCGAGGCGTACCCTCAGGGGTACGTTGAGGGTCTGAACGATGCGAGAACGAAGCTGGCGGGCTTTTTCAGCATCTTGCTAAACGTTTTTGTAGAGATAGATGCCCAGAAACATCCCGATGAGACTGAGGAGGTTGATCTTGGTGATGAAGCCGATGGTGAATTTAATGAGGACCAGATCGATGGTCAGTGGCTCGGTGATACCGAGGGCATAGCTGGTGGCGAAGATCGATTGAATTGTGCCATGTGGGGCCATGACCCGGAGAATTTCTCCCAGTACGCCACCCAATAGCCCGCCGATGAGTATGAAAACGACTAGAATCAACGGTGATTTTTTCACGGCATCCGCCTTATCGCTCTCTGCGTAGTCTTACGGAGGTATCGTCGGACCTTAGCGAAAGGTCTACGACATGTCAATAAAATGTACATTTTGCTGGACCACATTATTTTTGAGCGCCTCGGTTTCGCGGCGAACCGTGATCCGTTATCCTGGAGTACGCTCCCTTGACTTCAAGCTACCTCGTCCTTTAGACTCCCCGATGCTCTTTTGCTAGAGTTTTCTAGGCGATCGGAGATGTGGGATTAAGGCTTCGGTTGCCTTTCTCTTTGTGGCGCTATGCTGGACGCTCTCAGCGAAAAATTCGAAAATATTTTCAAGAAGCTACGCGGTTCTGGAGTGCTCACTGAGCAGAACATCGCGGAAGCGTTGAAAGAAGTTCGTCTCGCGCTGCTCGAAGCCGACGTCAATTTCAAGATCGTCAAGGACTTCATCGAGCGGGTCCGCGTGAAGGCCGTTGGGCAGGAAGTCCTCAAGAGTTTGACGCCTGGGCACCAGGTCGTCAAGGTCGTATGGGAAGAGCTGCGGGAGATGATGGGCCGTGAGAGAGCCGGCCTGGCTCTGGCCTCGAATCCCCCTACGGTCGTCATGATGGTGGGGCTCCAAGGCGCTGGAAAGACGACGACTTGCGGCAAGCTTGGACGGTACTTTAAGGCTCAAGGGAAACGAGTTCTCCTGGTTGCGGCAGATCCTCGTCGTCCGGCAGCCGGTGACCAGTTGGCGAGTCTGGGGCGCGAACTTGGCATCGATGTGTATCGTGCTGATCAGGCACAGGCTGTCCAATCCGATGTCGTCCGCATCTGCCAGGCTGGTGTGGAACGGGGACGGGATCAGGGGTGCGACCTCGTCGTGCTGGACACAGGCGGGCGTCTCCACATCGACGATGAGTTGATGGGGGAACTGGTGGCGGTGAGAGCCGCCGTGCAACCCCACGAAGTACTCTTGGTGGCCGATGCGATGACGGGCCAAGATGCGGTCACGATGGCCAGTCAATTCGATCAACGTATTGGGCTGACCGGCATCATTCTGACCAAGGTTGAAGGCGATGCCCGTGGCGGGGCGGTGCTGTCTATCCGGGCGGTGACCGGCAAGCCGATCAAGTTTTTGGGTGTGGGCGAGAAGCTCGATGCGCTGGAGCTGTTTCATCCCGATCGGATGGCCTCGCGCATCCTTGGAATGGGCGACGTCCTCTCGCTGATTGAAAAGGCGCAAGAGACCTTTTCTCGTGAGCAGGCAGAGGAGACGCAGAAACGGCTGACCAGCAACACCCTTACGCTGGAGGATTTCAGTGCCCAGCTGAAGCAAGTCAGCCGCCTGGGTTCGATGGATCAGATTTTAGGGATGCTGCCGGGTGGTCAGAAGCTCAAGGGGGCGATGGATGGGCAGGTGCCGGAGCGAGAGATGAAACGAGTCACGGCGATGATCGATTCGATGACGGTACGCGAGCGGCGCGATCATACGGTCATCAATGGAAGCAGAAAGAAGCGGATTGCCCGTGGAAGCGGGACAAAGGTGGAAGAGGTGAATCGGTTGATTAAACAGTTTCTTTCGGCGAGAAAGATCGCCAAGGTGATGGCAGGGTCTGGCGGGCGCAGGCAACTTGCGCAGATGATGCGTTCCAGGTAAGGGTCGATACCATTATACGGATGTTTCGTACAGGAGGAGGATTCCAGTGGCTGTTCATTTGAGATTGACGAGGACAGGACGACACAAGCGACCGCTCTACCGCGTCGTGGCAGCAGATTCCCGGAAGCCGCGCGACGGGCGGTTCCTGGAAATTCTTGGGATCTTCGATCCCTTGAAAGAGGCGGGTCTGCCGGAGTTGAAGCAGGAGCGAGTGTTGAGCTGGTTACGCCAGGGCGCCCAGCCGACGGTCACGGTCAAGACATTGCTCCGCCGGTGTGGCGTGTGGAAACAGTTTGAGACGGAGAAGGCGGCGAAGAAGAAGGCCGTCTAGGACATGACGATCGCCCAGGCAGATTTTGTCACGATCGGCAAGATCGAGCGCCATTTTGGTGTGCGAGGCGAATTCAAAGTGCGATCGTTGAGCGATGTGCCTGGCCGGTTAGAACGTCTGAAGCAGGTGCACGTCCTGGATCCAACGGGGCAGATGCTCGAAAAGACGGTGACGC
>JANOJM010000171.1:0-1910 GCA_031418735.1 Nitrospiraceae bacterium
ACAACCTGTTCCATTTTCATCCCGCGAGAGGCCTTCACCAACACCACGTCACCTTGCCGTACAATCCTCTTGAGGCGATCAGCCGCCGCCGCCGCATCCACCACTTCGTCTATCTGCGAACCTGCCATCCCGCCCTGCCGGGCACCTTCCCCAAGTTCACGACCCAACGTCCCGCAGACGATCAGCCGCGAGAGCCCTTGTGCAGCAAGAAATTCCCCAACGTCCCGATGCATCCGGACTGTTTCAGAGCCGAGCTCTAACATGTCTCCCAGCACGGCAATCCGTTCGCGCGCAGGACTCCACTGGGCCAGCAATTGGAGCGCAGCTTTCATCGACGCGGGGTTGGCGTTGTAGCAATCGTTGATGATATGGACGCCGTGATGAGTCACCACCTGCGACCGCATCGCGGCGGGACGGAATCGACCCAGCCCTTGGGCGATCATCGACCCGGACAAGTTCAACGAGATGCCCACGGCTGCCGCAGCCAGCGCGTTGGTAACGTTGTGCGTGCCATGCACCTTGATTCGAACGGTCGTGGGACGGCTCTTTCCAGGGAGGTGCAAGCGAAAGGTCGTGCCTTGGCGCGCATCGGACATGATCCCGCTCGCACGGACATCGGCCATCTCCGACAATCCAAACGACATGACACGACACTGCGCACGCGCGGCAAGGTAGTCAAAGTAGGTATCGTCGGCGTTCAAAATTGCCGTGCCATCGGACGGAAGCATGTCCAACAATTCCGCCTTCGCCTGCGCCGATCCTTCCATGTTCCCGAAAAACTCGAGATGATCGGGGCCGATATTGGTGATCAGCCCAACCGTGGGCCTGACAATCTCACAGAGCCTGGTCGTCTGCCCCTGCTGATCCACCCCCATCTCAATGACGGCTGCCTGATGGCGAGCCGTAAGCCGAAACAGAGTGGAGGGCACGCCGATCCGATTGTTGAAATTCCCCTCGGTCTTCAGCACAGACCACCGCTGAGCCAACACCGCCGCCACCATATCTTTCGTCGTCGTCTTGCCGTTGCTTCCGGTCACCGCCACCATGGGAATCGTGAACCGACTACGATAATGTGTCGCTAACTGCTGGTAGGCAAACAACGGATCGCGCACACCGAAGAGAAAGGGCGCAGACGGTCCCTCGATCCGGCGTACTGCCGCGGAGCGTGCAGGAAGGCGGTACTCGTCGTGGACGATGGCTCCCGCTGCACCCTGCGCAAGTACGGCCGGCACAAACTCATGACCATCGAATCGATCGCCTCTGAGCGCAACAAAGAGATCGCCGCGGCGGACTGATCGGGAATCCGTGCTGATCTGTCTGATGCGACGCTTCCCCGATACCGTGTCCGGCCCTGCAAGTACTTTCACGCTGATGACTTCCCGTAACTCCTCGACCGTAAAAAGCCCCATTGCCCCCTCGCCTTGCGCAATCCCGACCGTGGCCTGGACTCTCATGCGCAATCCTGCAATTGCTGAATCGCTTCGCGTGCCACCTCACGGTCGTCAAAATGAAACTTGTTGGTACCGATGATTTGATAATCCTCATGCCCCTTGCCGGCGATGAGTACCATATCGTCTCGACGCGCCTCGTGGATGGCTGCGCCGATCGCCTCACGGCGATCCGGCACCATGTGATACTGCACATGATTGCGGCGCTCCAGCGCATCGCGCACGCCGATCTCAACCTCATGGAGGATCGCCATCGGATCTTCGGTTCGAGGGTTATCCGACGTCAGGATCACCACGTCGCTGTATTCCACGGCGGCGCGCCCCATCTTGGGCCGCTTCCCTCGATCCCGATCGCCACCGCAGCCGAACACGGTAATGATCCGCCCGGTCTTCAACGTCTGGGCGGCCGTCAGCAGACGGAGAAGCGCATCTTCTGTATGGGCATAATCGACGACGACGGTA
>JANOJM010000172.1:0-7871 GCA_031418735.1 Nitrospiraceae bacterium
CCATTCTGACCACCGTGATCAAAAAAACCAGGGAGAGGAGGGAATGACGAGTTTTGAATGGTGAATGTTGACTTCGGGTTTCCAATTTCACTATTCGCAATTCTCAATTCTCAATTCAAAAGCCATGGCCAAGACACCCAAGAACACCTCCGGTTCAAAGAAGACCGTCGAAGCCCTCACCCACGAGGAAGCCAAGCGCAAGAACATCCCCACGGCGGAATACCAGTCCGTCTTACAAAAGACAGAACAAGACCCGGTCCGTGTTGCCTATAAGCGCGATGCAGCTGGGCTCGAAGAGGAAAAGACAGGCCGCAATCGTGATCTCGATCCGCAGCTCGTCTGGCGCGGGAAGGATGAGCAAGATTGGTCGAACCTCGTCGTCCATGCTCCGCCCCTCTACATTCAAGAGAAGGTACACCCCAAGGCACTCATCGACGACCTGCTGCGTGAGTCGCGTGAGCGTGAGTACGAAACCGGACAACTCACGCCCGACCTCTTCGCAGACTTCAACGGCATCCCCAAGGGCGTGGACAAGACCGAGTTCTACCAGCACGACCAGAACTGGTCGAACCGCATGATTCTCGGCGACTCGCTACAAGTGATGGCTAGCCTCGCCGAACGCGAGGGCCTGCGCGGCAAGGTGCAGTGCATCTATTTCGACCCGCCCTACGGCATCAAGTTCAACAGCAACTTCCAGTGGTCCACCACTAGCCGCGACGTGAAGGATGGCAACGCAGGACATATCACTCGCGAACCCGAGCAGGTCAAAGCCTTCCGCGACACCTGGCGCGACGGCATCCACAGCTACCTCACTTATCTTCGTGATCGCCTCACCGTCGCCCGCGATCTCCTCACCGATTCCGGCTCCATCTTCGTGCAGATCGGCGATGAGAACGTCCATCGCGTGCGGGCGGTGATGGATGAGGTATTCGGGGATACGAATTGCGTTGCACAAATTGTCTTCACCAAAACGACAGGCTCGACGACTGACACGATTGCTGCGGTGTTTGACACGCTGCTCTGGTTCGCCAAGGACGCCACTCAAGTCAAAGTCCGAAAGCTTTATCTTCCTCAAACGCCAGGCGAGGAAGGCGCGAAGGAATACAAGCGTGTTGAAACCGTCGATGGCGTGCTGGAACCAATTAGCGCTTTCACAAATGGTTCTAAACTCGACCTCCCACCGGGGGCGAAGATTTTTGCGACAGACAGCATTGTTTCAAAGGGTGGCGATGACCCAGACATCGCTTTTTCATCAAGTCAGGGACCAATAATTCTCTCGTGCAAACCGAACCGGCACTGGAAGCCTGGGGTCAAAGGCATTCAGCAACTTTGGAAGGTTGGGCGGCTCTTGAGGCAATCCGGTCTCAGAATCTACAAGCGTTACTTTGACGACTTCCCATTTCGACCGCTGACCAACATTTGGACTGACACGCGGGGCGAAGACGACGCGCGATACGTTGTTCAAACCGACGAGAAGCCCCTCGAACGCTGTCTCCTCATGGCCACCGACCCCGGCGATCTCGTACTCGATCCGACCTGCGGTTCCGGCACCACTGCCACCGTCGCCGAGCAATGGGGCCGCCGCTGGATCACCATTGACACCTCCCGCGTGGCGCTGGCGCTGGCTCGTGCCCGCATCATGGGCGCGCGCTATCCGTATTATTTGTTATCCGATTCCCGCGACGGCCAGATCATGGAAGCCGAGATCAGTGGTCGGTGGCCAGTGACCAGTGATCAGACAATCAGCCACAAGCCACTGACCACCAGCCACTATTCACTGAAGCAAGGCTTCGTCTATGAGCGCGTGCCACACATCATGCTCAGTTCCATTGCCAACAACGCGGAGATCGATGTCATATGGGATCGGCACGAGCAGAAGCTCGCGCCGCTCCGTGACCAGTTGTCAGTGGCCAGTGGCCAGGAAAAGACGCTGGAAGAATGGGAGATTCCCAGAGAACGTCCGTCCCACTGGCCACCGGCCACTCAGCCACTGCTCACCGCCTTCTGGCAGGCCCGCATCGCCCGGCAGCAGGAGATCGACAAGTCCATCGCCGCCAAGGCCGAGTTTGAATATCTCTACGACAAGCCCTATTCCGATAACAAGAAGGCCCGCGTGGCCGGACCGTTCACGGTAGAAAGCCTCTCGCCACACCGTGTGCTGGGGGTGGATGAGAATGACGAGCTGATCGACCAGCTGAAGGAAAGCAGCCCGGAGTACGGTGCGAAACAAAGCTTTGCCCAAATGATTTTGGATAATTTGAAGACCGCCGGCGTCCAGCAGGCTCACAAAGAAGACAAGATCATCCTTACCTCGCTGACTCCCTGGCCAGGCGATCTGGTCTGCGCCGAAGGCCGCTACATAGAAGGCGGTTTAGAGCCCTCTCCCTCTGGGAGAGGGCAGGGTGAGGGCGGAGTGGAGAAGCGCGCTGCCATCTTCATTGGACCTGAGTTTGGCACTGTCACTCGCCCCGACCTGGTAGCTGCCGCGCGCGAGGCGGGCGATGCCGACTTCGATGTGCTGATCGCCTGTGCCTTCAACTACGAGGCGCATACGACCGAGTTCAGCAAGCTCGGTCGCATTCCCGTGCTCAAAGCCAGAATGAATGCTGACCTGCACATGGCCGATGACCTCAAGAACACCGGCAAAGGCAATCTCTTCGTCATCTTCGGCGAGCCGGACATTACAGTGACCAGTGGTCAGCGGCTTGTGGCTAGAAACGGGAGGTTCATCGCGAACTATGAGCACGTTAAAGAGTTATCAGGACTTGGAAGTCTGGAAGAAATCAATCGACTTGGCAGAGATGATTTATCGCGTCTCTGCTCAATTTCCGACGGAGGAAAAGTTCGGGTTGACCAGCCAGATCAGAAGAGCAGCGGTATCGGTTCCGGCGAACATCGCGGAGGGAGCAGCGAGAAAGGGCACGGGGGAGTTTCTGCAGTTTCTGGGAGTGGCGAGCGGCTCGCTGGCGGAGACAGAAACCTTCCTCGTCCTGGCGGAACGGCTCCACATGCTGACGCCGGAGCAGACGCATCCCGTTCAGCAGCAAGCAGCCGACGTTGGTCGAATGCTCAACGGACTCAAGCGCTCTCTGCGCTCAAAGAGTTGAAAGCTGCCGACTTCCCTCTCTCGCTGACCACTGACCACAAGGTACAAGTCACTGTCCATGGCGTGGATGTGTTCAAACCTCAGACCGGCGAAGTCATCAGCGACGGCGCCAACGGCATCGCCTGCTGGTTCATCGATACCGACTACAACGAAGAAAGCTTCTTCGTCCGCCACGCCTATTTCCTCGGCGCAAACGATCCCTATAGTGCTTTGAAGACCACCCTCAAGGCCGAGATCAACGAAGAAGCCTGGGCCACCCTCAACAGCGACACCTCACGCGCCTTTGATAAACCAAAGTCCGGCCGCATCGCCGTGAAAGTCATCAACCACCTGGGCGATGAAGTAATGAAGGTCTTTCGGGTATGAGGTAGCGGCATCGGGGCGGCATCTCGTTCATGCGAGGGGACGTTTCATAAAGGGGGGGTAAGTGAGCAACAACAATCCTGCCGGATCGACGTGGAAGAAGTGGGATCTCCACGTTCACACTCCCTGCTCAATCGTGCAGAACTACGGTGGCAATACGGAGGCAGCGTGGGAAGCTTTCTTAGCCGACCTTGAAAAGCTACCGCCGGAGTTCAAAGTCATCGGCATCAACGACTACATCTTCATAGACGGCTACGAGCGAGTCCGGAAAGAGAAGCGTGAACAAGGCCGTTTGCCGAACATCGACCTGATTCTTCCAGTCGTTGAGTTCCGCTTGGACAAGTTTGCTGGTGTAGTCAAGAAAGACGAACACGGAAACTATTCGCAGTCGGACTGGAACAGGATCAATCTCCACGTCATCTTCGATGAGCTCGATCCGGAGGTTATCCGCCAGCAATTTCTGAACGCGCTCGCACCTTGTTACAACCTAATTCCGGATTCGACCCACCTGAAAGGCAAATGGCAGGCGGTGATTACGCCGGACAGCTTGACGCAGCTTGGACAGATGATTGTCGATGCTGCTCCGGCGGACAAGAAGGCGGCCTACGGTGGTCCATTGCAGGAGGGCTTTAACAACCTCTGCGTGAGTTTGGAATCAATCGTACAGGCCCTAACCAAGCACCCATTGACGGATCGCTATCTGTTGGCCGTTGGCAAGACCGAGTGGGAAAACATGAAGTGGGATGACCAATCGATAGCCGAGAAACGCAACGTCATCAATGGTGTCCAGCTTGTATTCACCGCTGCCCAGAATCCAGAGTCCTACGAGACGGCGAGAAAACGGCTTGCGGATTCAAACGTCAAAAGCACACTTCTCGACTGTTCGGATGCCCACGCGTTGAGCACGTCGGAAAACAAAGATCGAATTGGCAATTGTTTCACCTGGATAAAGGCAGATTCAACGTTTGAGGGACTGCGCCAGGCCGTAACAGAATTCGATCAGCGAGTTTTCGTCGGCGATGTTCCTCCGAAGCGTCAACGCGTTGCCGCAAACCGAAGAAAATATGCTTCCGCTATCACGATCAAGAAGAAGGTGGGGTCTACACTGCCCTATGCATGGTTCGACGTTGACCTGCCGCTGAATCATGATCTCGTCGCGATTATCGGGAACAAGGGCAGTGGAAAGAGCGCCCTAGCCGACGCTGCGGCGCTCGCGGGGAGCACCAAAAACTATGAGAAGTTTTCCTTTCTGACTGAGGATCGATTCCGCGACCCGAAGAGCAAACTCGCAGCCCACTTCGCATGCACCCTTCGATGGCAGGATGGAACCGACTCCACGCGCGAACTTCACCAGAACCCCGCACCGTCGGATGTAGAGCGGGTCAAATATCTCCCGCAAAGCTATCTGGAAGCACTCTGCAATGAACTCGGCGGCGGCGGTTCGTCTACCTTCGACAGCGAATTGAGAAAGATTATTTATACACATGTGCCAGAGGAAGAGAAACTCGATTTCCTTTCTCTAGATGATCTTCTGGATTTCAAGATCGCGGAGATCGAGCGCGAGCGCAAGCAGGTAGCGCAACAGCTATCGAGGCTCAACGATGAGATTAGTGCCATAGAGAAACGACTGGCACCAGATTTTCGGCTCAGCCTGGATATCCAGCTCGACGGCAAGCGAAAAGAGTTGCAGTCATTGGAGAACGCAAAGCCTGCGGCCGTTGAGGATCCGGCAGCGTCCGACGTGGCCAAAGCCGAAGCCGTCGCCGCGACGACTAGATTGCAGGAGCTAGGAGTTCAGCTTGCTGCGATCCGCGCTGAGGAACAGGTGGCTCGCGACAAGAAGGCGGGTGCGACCAAACGTGCGGCCTTGGTGAATCGCGCCTTACAGGCGCTCAAAAACCATGAGAAGGCGCATGAGCAATTCTTGGGCGACCTGAAAACGACACTCGTTGAGATCGATAGCAGTCTATCGACCGATGACGTTGTTTCTCTCAAACTGAATACCTCGAAGCTGGACAGCATTGGCGCTGCCATGAAAGCAGAGATCGAAGCGCAAGACAAGATCCTCAACAGCCAAGAAGCGACCGGCATTACCAAGCGGCGAGAAGCCGCCGAATCCGAGGTCAGGACAATCAAAAGCAAGCTTGGTGAGAAGCAGCGTCTTTACGTTGTGTATCGGGAACAATTTTCGCAGTGGGAATGTGCCAAAGCGGAACTGATCGGCGCCAAAGAGAAAGTCCACTCGATTTTGTGGTTCGAAGCGGAAATACAGGAGCTTGCTCAGCTTCCAGCGAAGCGCAATCAGTTGCGAGAGGCACGTATTGCGGTGGTTCGACGCCTACATGAGCAGATCGGAAAGACGGTCGCGGAATACAAGCGGCTATACCAGCCGGTGCAAGGATTCGTTCAGTCCGCCGCCAACATGGACATGCCGTTGCCCCTTGCTTTCAACGTGAGGATCGCGGAGGAGGCATTCCAGGATGATTTTCTGGCCAGGATCAATCGCCAAACGCGGGGGAGCTTCTCGGGCCTGGATGAAAGCAATCAACTGATTCACGGCATTCTGCGGGAAACAGATTTCGACGATCCAGACGCAACGGTTCAATTTGTTAATCGCATCGATGACTTGCTGCACGTCGACCGTCGCGACGGCGGCACTGGGTCCGAGATGCAACCCAGCGATCAGCTCCGGAAAGGCAATGAGATTAAAGACGTATATGGCTTCCTGTTTGGGTTGAGCTATCTGCAGCCGCGATATTCATTGACTTATGGTGGTCAAGAGATCGGGCGACTTTCTCCCGGCGAGCGTGGATTGCTCCTGCTGGTGTTCTATCTCTTGGTGGACAAGGACGACATACCTCTGATTATCGACCAGCCAGAGGAAAACCTCGACAACCAGACGATTTACAAGATTCTCGTTACCTGTATCAAGACGGCAAAGCAGCGCCGCCAAGTAATCATGGTCACGCACAATCCAAATCTGGCAGTGGTCTGCGATGCCGAACAGATCATTTGCGCTAGCTGCGACAAGGCCAACAATCTATTTGAATACATATCCGGCGCCATTGAGTCCCCCGAAATCAAAACCAGAGTCGTAGAGATTCTTGAAGGAACAGAGCCGGCCTTCGTTAATCGGAAGCGAAAATATGGACTCTGACGAGCCATAGGCGCAAGGGCATAGAGACGTACGCATGGACTTCCGTATCGCTGATACCTTCACAGACAGTCTAGCTCGCCTCACCGGCGAGGAGCAGAAGTCCGTCAAGACGACTGCCTTCGACTTGCAGCTCAACCCGGCCAACCCGGGAATGAGTTTCCACAAGCTCGACAAGTCCAAGGATAAAAACTTCTGGTCCGTTCGCGTCAGCGGCGACATTCGACTGATTGTCCACAAGACTCAAGGCAGCCTTCTGCTTTGCTACGTCGATCACCACGACAAGGCTTATGGCTGGGCCGAACGGCGGAAGCTGGAAACCCATCCAAAGACAGGTGCCGCCCAGTTGGTGGAGATTCGCGAGACGGTTCAAGAAATTGTCGTCCCGAAATATGTAGAGGCACCGAAACCAGCGCCCGCCAAGAAGCTGCTATTTGCCAAGATCTCTGACGACGATTTACTGAGTTATGGCGTGCCTGTGGAGTGGATGAAAGACGTACGGCAGGCGACAGACGATACGCTACTCCCCTTAGCCGATCATTTACCCAGCGAGGCCGCGGAAGCATTACTGGAGCTAGCGACCGGTGGCAAACCCCGAATGCCTCAAGCCGTTGCAGTTGCGGTTAGCCCCTTCGATCACCCAGACGCACAACGCCGATTCCGTGTGATGAGCAATGTTGAAGAGTTGCAGCGTGCACTCGAATTTCCATGGGACAAATGGACGGTCTTCCTTCATCCCGAACAGCGACAATGGGTGGAACGGGACTATACCGGGCCGGCGAGAGTTTCTGGTTCAGCGGGCACAGGCAAAACCATCGTGGCCTTGCATCGAGCGGTGTTTCTGGCCCGAGCCAACCCCAACGCCAGAGTTCTGCTCGCGACTTTCTCAGATACTCTCGCCAATGCGCTCCGAACCAAACTCAAGCGCTTGGTCAGCAACGAACCGCGCCTGGCAGAGCGCATCGATGTCCATGCCATCAACGCCATTGGCCTTCGTCTCTATAAGTCCCACTTTGGTCAGGCGAATCTTGCGACATCTGAGGTCATTCTTGAATTGCTGACTCAGGCATCCGAGGAGATCGGAAAGCATAAGTTTAGTCTCCGCTTCCTACATACAGAATGGGATCAGGTTGTTGACGCGTGGCAGTTGGACAGCTGGGAGGCGTATCGCGATGTCGCGCGGCTGGGTCGAAAAACACGTCTCCCAGAACAACAGAGAGCCGTCCTCTGGTCTATTTTCGATCGGGT
>JANOJM010000173.1:0-4580 GCA_031418735.1 Nitrospiraceae bacterium
CGCCAAAGAGCTGGAAAAGGTGCTGAATAACCTGGATGCCGATTTGGTGCGGGCGCTCCGATCTAATGGGGGCCTGGCTTCTCAATTGGCGCTGTTTCAGACGGTAGCGGGGGATTGGCGCTACGCGTTAAAGGCTCGGGATAAAATTGCGGTGGTGACGACGGCGGATATCCAGCGTGTGGCGACAGAGTACTTCACGAAATCGAACCGCACAGTGGCCACGCTGGTGAAGAAGACCGGCGAGAAAAAAGTCGCGACGGTGTCGCAACGTGAGGTGGCGCGATGATGAACGTGAGAAAACGCGTAAGGAGTGAGGGGTTAGGGGTAAGGCGTAGCGCATCGGTCGTCGGTTTGTTGATCATCTCGATTCTGCTCCCGGCGCTCAGCGCTTGCGCGTCCGAGATGGCGCTGGGCGATCCCAGGCAGATGACGTTTAAGACGGTCGAGTTCACCCCGCCGGATGCGGAGCGAGTGGTGCTCAAAAACGGGATGGTTGTCTATCTCTTGGAAGACCATGAACTGCCCCTGGTCAGTATGACGGCGACGATACGAACAGGCAGCTGGCTCGATCCTGCGGAGAAGATAGGCCTGGCTTCATTAACCGGTTCTACCATGCGATCAGGTGGAGGAGGCGGGCTCTCAGCTGAACGAGTGGATGAGGATCTCGAACAGTTTGCCGGGGCTGTCGGCATCTCGATCGGGCGGCAATCCGGCTCTGCGTCGCTCGATGTGCTCAGCAAGGACTTAAAGCGGGGGCTTCAGATTTTCGCAGGCCTCATTCGGACACCGGCCTTTGAGCCGGCGCGGGTTGAACTGGCCAAGCTGCAGACGATCGAAGGCATTCGCCGCAGGCAAGATAACCCCGGTTCGATCGCCGGACGCGAATTTGTGAAGCTCTTGTACGGAGCCGATCACCCGACGGCGCGGGAGAGCAGCATCGAGTCCATCACCCGCATCACCAGAGACGATCTGGTCGCCTTTCATCGGAAGACCATTCATCCGAACGGCATGATGCTGGGAGTGACAGGCGACTTCGACAAGTCCGCAATACTGGCCCTGCTGCGCGAGGTATTCGGCGATTGGGAAAAAGGCGAAGTGCCGGTGCTGACGATTGCCGATGTGCCGCAGAGCCAGTCGCCGAAGCCCGTTGTACGGTTCGTGAACAAGGATACTTCGCAGACGCATCTCCGCATCGGTCATCTGTCGATCAAAGAGCAGGATCCGGACTATGTGTCGTTGGCGATCGCGAACGACATTCTGGGAGGCAGTTCCTTTCGCAGTCGTCTCTTCAACGACGTGCGGACCAAGCGAGGGTTGGCGTACTCGGTCGGCAGCCGCTTGAACTCCGGGGTGCACGATCAGGGCATCTGGCTGATGCGCGCAGAAACGAAGTTGCCGTCGACGCAAGAGGTCACCGCCAGGTTTGTCGCGAACATGGAACGGATGCGGACTGAGTTGGTGACGGACAGCGAGCTGGCAGAAGCGAAAGAGGCCTATGTAAATTCGTTTGTGTTTTCCTTCGCCAGTTCGTCCGCGATCGTGGGGCGGCTGATGGAATTGGAATACGATGGGCTTCCCAAGGATTTCCTCCAGCAATTGCGTGCCCGCGTGATTGCGCTGACGAAAGAGGAAATTCTGGCGGCGGCGAAGAAACATTTCAATCCAGAGCGGTTGACCATCGTTGCCGTCGGGTCCGGCGAGGCCCTGCCAAAGTTGCTGTCGGGATTCGGGGAAGTGAAGGAAATTAAGTTAGTTCCGGAGGGATGAGGAGCGCGCGGGTCCTGTCGCCGACCAGCCCGACCGTCCTCGCACCCCGCCCGGTGTAGGAGGGGAGGGGTAGTCCGTTAGTCTCCTTTGCTCGCGCAACGCGCGGCCTCAGAAGGCTCTCGTTGGACGCGCGCAGTCGGAGACCAATCGGACCACCCCTTTAACGGAGCGAAGCGATCAGACTCCCAGGTCGGCGCCACCCGCTTCGGAGAGTGAAAGCCTCCAGAGCATTGTGGTGAGGGAGAGTACGCTTGCGCCAGAGAGCCCGGTTGTCCACGTCCAACTACTAACCAAGGAGGCCGCCATGGTGACCTATTTGATGCTCCTCAATTGGACGGATCAGGGGATTAAGAATGTGAAGGATTCGCCGAAGCGGCTGGATGGAGTGAAGAAGCTCGCGAAGAATATGGGTGGTGAGGTTAAATGCTTCTACATGACGCTGGGGGTGTATGATCTTGTTCTCATCGTTGATATGCCGAACAACGACAAGCTGGCGAGTTTCGGTCTCAAGTTGGGATCGCTCGGCAATGTGCGGTCTACGACTCTCAGAGCCTACCCCGAAGATGACTATCGCCGCATCATTGGCGGCCTGAGTTAAGATGCCACGCTGATGGCTGAAAGCTGACCGCTGAAGACTTATTTATGCCCTTGGAAGACGATTTCTGCGACATCATCAAGAAGGCGCGAACTGGCCAGGGACTTTCGGTCGCTGATGTCGCCCGGATGGCCGGATTGCCCGGCGGGAACATCACAGCGCTTGAGAAGGGCTTGTGCCCGCCGGATCGAAGTGAGGTTCAGGCTCTCGCCAAGGCCTTAGGGCTTCGCCCTGATCCGTTGGAGCAGATTGCGATTGAGAAGTGGGAACCGGTCGCGCAACGGCCGATGGCTTGGATGGAGCGGATACAGGGATCGATCAATGGCTATGGGGTGCAGGGCTATGTGGTGCATGACAGCGGGGAGGCGCTGCTGATCGACACGGCATACAATGCACCGGCGATGATCGAGTTCTTGTCCGGGCGCCAACTGCGTTTGATGGGGATATGTCTGACGCACGGCCATGCAGACCATGCAGATGGAATCGATCAGATTCTGAGTTTTTGTCAGGCTCCGGTGTATCTCGGAACGGAGGATGTCGATCTCCTCAGCTGGCGGCCCCCTGCGGTACAGCTGAAGGCGCCGAAGAATGGTCAGACGATTGCAGTCGGGCGCTTGCGCGTACAGTGTCTGACGACACCGGGCCATACCCCCGGCGGTATCTGCTATCGAATGGATGCCGAGTCAGAGCGCCTCTGTTTTGTCGGCGACACGTTGTTTGCGGGATCTATTGGCCGCTCGAATCCCAGTAACCTGTATCAGACCCATTTGCGGTCGGTCCAGACTCAGGTACTTGGGTTGCCATCTGAATACCGTCTGTTACCAGGTCACGGACCGGCCACGACGGTTCGCGAAGACTTGGACCATAATCCTTTCGTGTCTATTCATTGAAGCAGGCCCATGAGTCTTGACGAGCGGAACGACGATCAGCCGATCCGCAGTGGAGAGCTGCCGGTTGTGGCAGAGCCAGTTGAGGATCTCAGAGAGCCCACCGAGGATGACGAATTCGAGGAGACCCCCTTCTCGAAATGGTTCCTGCCAGTCAGTCTTTTTCTGGCGACGATCTTTACCACCCTGTGGGCCGGGGCCTATCTGCCCTATACTCTAGGCAAGCGCGGGCCGGTGGACTTTCTGCTCGATTCCCCTGAATCGCTGTGGAATGGGATCCCATTCTCCGCCACCCTTCTATTAATTCTAGTTACCCATGAATGTGGGCATTATGTGCTCTCTCGTATTCACGGGGCTCCGGTGTCATTGCCGCTGTTCATTCCAGGTCTTCCGTATTTCATCGGCACATTCGGTGCGATTATCCGCCTGCACGGACCGATCGTAAACCGACGCGCGCTATTTGACATCGGCGTATCCGGCCCACTCGCCGGCTTCATTGCCTCGGTGGTGGCATTGGTCATCGGCTTGAACCTATCGACAGTTGTGGATCGGACGGTAACCCATGGATTGCACTTGGGTGAACCGTTGCTCTTGCAGTTCGTCGCCTGGCTGGTGGTCGGATCCATCCCTGCTCAGGCTGACATTGTCTTGCATCCCATTGGGTTCGCCGCCTGGTTCGGCTTACTTGTGACGTCGTTGAATCTCCTTCCCATCGGCCAACTCGATGGAGGACATGTGGCCTATGCCCTGTGGGGCAAACGCCAGCGGACGATGGCCTTTGTCATGATCCCGATCCTCATCGTGCTAGGATACATAGGTTGGCCAGGCTGGTGGCTCTGGGCATTCATGGCAGGGATCTGGGGGTTCGGACATCCCCCGGTACACGATATTCATGTTCCGTTGGGCCGAGCACGGGTTGTTGTTGGGTGGATTGCATTTGCTGTGCTCGTACTCACCTTTGCCCCTGTTCCTATATCCTGACAGCAGCAGAGGGGAGGGAGCGGCCAGATGCCCTTCTTGCTCGCAGAGCGCGGACGATCAGAATGCGCGCCTACGATGATCCCCTGTAGGGGTAGGGATTCATGCCGGTGACTCGCTCACACGGATTTGCGAGAGTTCCTCAAGCGCGAGCATCAGGGTGTGGGTGCCGCTGCGGCCATGCCCGAGCGTTTGGACAGTCTGGTAGAGCTGGTGCACCAACGTGAGCCCTGGCAATTCGAGTCCCATACGGTTCGCCTCCTCCAACGCGAGGCCCATGTCCTTGATGAAGTGCTCGACAAAAAATCCTGGGTCGAAGTTGCGCTGGAGAATTCTCGGCGCCAGATTGTCCA
>JANOJM010000174.1:0-3957 GCA_031418735.1 Nitrospiraceae bacterium
ATGGCAGGAACGTTCTTATTAGAAGTGGTGACGCCGGAGAAGTTGCTCTTGAGCCAGCAGGTGGATCAAGTCATCGCCCCTGGCTCAGAGGGTGAGTTCGGCGTGTTGCCGGGACACTGTCATTTCCTTACTACGTTACGCATTGGTGAACTGCACTATCGCGTGGGAGATCTGACCAGCCACATGGCGATCCTCTGGGGCTATGCGGAAGTCACACCAACCAAAATGACGATCATGGCCGAGATCGCCGAGAAGGCCGAAGACATCGACGTAGGCCGCGCCCAAGCTGCCGTTGAGAAAGCCGAGGAACGACTCAAGGCCGGTGGCCTGCCATCAGAAGTCAAAGAAGCTGAAATTAGTCTCGAAAAAGCCCGCCTCCGCAAGAAGATCGCCGACCGCACCCACAAGAATTAAAGTTGGAACGACGCCCGTGCCGGTCCTTTGCTCCCGGAGCGCGCGCCCTCAGAAGGGCCTCGCTCGACGGCCGCAGTAAGACCGACACGCGCGCAGTTGGAAATCCACCAGACCCTCCCTGTTTGGCCCGTCTCGCTCGTCCCGCCTGTCTCGCATCACTGCCCCTGGCATTCTCGTACAAATGTGAACGGGGGGGGGCAGGCAATGACATCAAGGTTTCTCTCAAACCGCTCAACTTGAGAGGCCGACTGGTTTTAAGGATAACAGCTACATCTTTGAAGGAGGGAGGCTCATGAAGGCCAGAAATTCGATACCCAGCCTGCGGAGGAGCGAAACCTCTCGCCCGAGCCTGAGTCCATGCAGAAGTATTCGGATGAGGTGAGGGGACGGATCGCGAAGAAACCCTACGAACTCTATGAACAACGGGGGCGATAGGGGGAGCGCGACATGGAAGGTTGGCTGAAAGCCGAGGAACTCGTCCGCAAGGAAATGAATAACACCTGTGAGTAAAAGAGTTCCCGTCTCCCTGATCGAGCACTTTCGTTACTGATCGACGCGCAGGCCGTCGACCATCTATTACAGATTGGCCTCGAAACCGAGATTGCACTGGTATCTGTCTTTGGTTCTGTCTTTCCTTTAGGCACCATTGGTTGTACTGATCCTCCGCGGGTGCAAGCCGAAATCAATCCCCCTATTGCGCCGAAACTATCCATTTCCTGCTCGGAAATCATCTTGCCCTTCAGGGAACGCAGACGTAAAAAGTGAAACGTTAGGCGTAAGGGGTGTAGCTGGTCTAGTTGGCCTGGTCTTGTTGGGCCGACCTAAAATTTATCAGGCGAACCAGAGAAACTCGCCAGCCTGGTTAGAAGAAAATCGATTGCCAGAATGAAGAAATCCAATTCTTGAAGAAGGACAACCAGTCCTCTTCGACTGACTCTGGAGGCTGATTGCCTGCCGACTGCGGCTTGGGGTTCGCCGTGGGCTGATTTACTGATGCAGCAGTTGTCGTCACAGACGGCTTAGGAACAGATTCGTTCGGAACTAGAGTTTGGGCTGGTGGAGGGACAGATGATATACCGAATTCATCTATCTCACCAAGTTTCGACGTATGATTTTCCACGGCTGATTGCAGCCTGGCCTGCTCTTCGGTCGAACGTTTGACCTCGTACCGCAGGCTCTTCTGCTGGGTAGTCAGATGCTGGATCGTGCGAGTGAGTTCGCTCAACCGAAGTTGTGACGCGGCACGCTCGGCCTTCATCGCTTTCCTGGCTTGCTTGAGCGCCGACGAGGCGACTTCCCTTTCAGTTGCAATGCCGTTCTGGAGTTGCTGAAGGTCGCTGACTTGTTGGGTGAGCTCCTGCGTTTCGGTACTGACGCTACGGAGTTCAACTTTCGCCGCTTCGAGATCAGCGGCAGCCGTATCGTAGGTGCTCTGCGTGACACAGGCGCCGGTAGTGAGTGTGGTGAGACACAACATCCCGATTGCTGCGGTTTGAATCTTTTTGCCTCGCCTCATGGTGTCGTCCTCATTGCGCTCGTTCAGAATGCTGCCTTCTGTGACTCCGACATCTCATTGCTCAAAGGGTACTTTGTCGGCAGATATCACCCAAGAAATATTGATTACGGTACGAATGGTAAATGTCCAGCTTCGATGATAATCAGTATAATTTTTGATGCAAACGTGCAAGCAAAACACCGATTTCTGCACGCTTCCCGCGCGAGAACACAGGCCTTCACTACTCCCATGGGAAAGATACATTTCGTCATGCCGAAGTTGGGCGGGTGAGAAATTAGTGAGAAGCCGGCCTAACCTACCGATTGCAATTAAGCCTCATGTGCAGTAGCGTGGCCGGAATCAGTTAGAGAGAGTTGTTAGCTATGGTGACTGAGTTTGTCGTGACGGCTGGTGAGCAGCCCAAGCGGTTGGATGTTTTCCTGGTCAATCGTGAACCCAAGTTATCGCGGTCGGCTCTGCAACGGTTGATTGGGCAGGGGCGTGTGCGGATCAACGGTCAGGTCGTCAAGCCCAGTCAAAAGATCAAGCCAGGCGATACGATCGCCTTCGATATTCCGAAAGCCGAGCCGCTGGAACTCAAGGGCGAGTCGATTCCACTTGAGATTCTCTACGAAGACGACGTGTTGCTGCTGCTCAATAAACCGGCAGGTCTAGTGGTCCATCCCGCGCCTGGTCATTGGACCGGGACACTGGTCAACGCCCTCCTCCATCATTTTCAGACTTCCGGCGGGACAGTGTCGACGATTGGCGGGAAAGAAAGGCCTGGACTGGTCCATCGTCTAGACAAGGATACCTCGGGCGTGATGGTGATTGCGAAGACAGACGAAGCCCATCGTGCTCTTTCGGCTCAATTCAAATACCACACGATTACACGGGTGTACGAGGCGCTGATCTCAGGCGTGCCTAAAAAAGGACATGGATTGATCGAGTTGGCGATTGGCCGTGACAAGAAGGAACGGAAAAAGTTCTCAGCTCACACGGCGCGCCCAAAGGAATCCGTGACAGAATACAAGGTTGACCATCGCTTCGGCAAACTGGCCTCCCATGTGCTGTTGTACCCACGTACCGGCAGGACACATCAGCTCCGTGTCCATCTGACATCCCTGGGCCATCCGATTCTTGGAGATCAAACCTACGGCGGGAAGAAGGTTTGCATGGTAGAAGATGTCGAGATCCCTCGCGTGATGTTGCATGCGAGGACCCTCGGCTTCCGTCACCCCTCCACTGGTGAGTTTCAGGAATATACAAAACCCTTTCCATCCGATATCGAGCTGGTGGTTCAGGCCCTTGATAGTCTCACACCTCCTCACGGCGTCAGAAAATCTTGACAGGTTCCTCAGCTTGGCGTATTCAATGCCGCCTCGAAGGATACGATCATGCAGACTGCAGATGTGCTGGACGTGATAGGGGGATTGATTGCTCAGCTGAAGATCTATGCGTCAAAATTGCCGCCGATCGTGCATCTGTCGGCGGTGCCGACCGGCGTGAAGCCCAAGTTTGAGGCGATCGAAGAGTATGAAGTGATCGTCTCCCGATTCAGGAGCCAGAGCGCGGGGACTTCCTATAGAGGCCTGAATGAATTATTTGTGGAATCGTTGGAAGCCTTCGAAGTCGGCCGATTGCTCGGCTCGGTTCATCCGCTCCTCTCGGTGCTCGACCATCTGGAACGGATGCAGCGGGATAAGGAAATCGAAGTTGGACGGACCGACCAGGGACGCACAGGTGAGTATCGATCCACCTTGAATAAAATTCTACCAGGCAACAAGCCTGAGCTGGACGGAGCCGGGCGGGGAATGTAGCAAACCCGTCAGGCGTGAGGCGTGAAACGTTAGGCGAAACCCCTCACCCCTTACGCCTTACCCCTTACCAGTTCAATGGCCCATTTTAGGGCCGGCCGCGTTTTCGCCTTGTGATACGAGCTTGAAGCGAACCGTCGATCCGCATTGAGGACATTTTCCGCGGATGGTTTCCTCATCCAGCCGTTCGTACTGGTCTTCTGTCAGCCACATCAGCTGCGCGCACCTAGG
>JANOJM010000175.1:0-2152 GCA_031418735.1 Nitrospiraceae bacterium
ACTCGATAACGAGATTCAAACATTGACCATTAAGGTCAAGCATCTTGATGAGCTTATTGCCGCCAGCAAGCAACTGGAGATTGAACTCGCGAAAAAGAAAGAACGATTGCCGCCTGAAGAGGAGGCGGTGATGTTGCTTAAGCAGGTGTCGGACTTGGGGATTCGCCTTGGACTCGACATTAAGCTGTGGAAACCGAGCCCCAAAAGCGAGGATTCATCGAAACTCTTTGTCCGCATGCCTGTCAATGTAGAGGTTTCAGGCGGCTACCATACAGCAGCCTTGTTTTTCGATCGGATCAACGCGTTGCCTCGAATTGTAACCGTGTCCGGCCTCAAGATGGGAGCGCCAAAGCTTGAGAAGGGACGGGTTGTCACACAGACCGTGTTTGACCTTATCGCTTATGCGGCGCCAGAGGAAACCAAGCTGGCCGCGATGGTTCCTGCAGCGCCTCAGAAGAAATAGGGACAGAGTCTTGGATATGTACGAGGTCATAAGCGATGAGTGCTAACTGTGAAAACTGGCGATTGACTATGAAGACGATAAGCATGGTTCTGATTGGATGTGCCGGACTGCTGGCCGTAGCCAGCCTGGGGTTTGCTGCGCCTGGCATGAGTTCTTATGCCAGACAAATTAACCCACTGCAGCAGGATGCTTTAAAAGTTCCTTCTCTCAACGATGTACCGCGGCACGCACCGTCTTCAACCGTAGCCGTGGCTCCTGGTAATGAGAATGCTCAGGCAGGTGCACTCAATCCAATGGTGGAACCGGTGAGGGCGCATACCTATGACCCCTCTGGGCGGCGCGATCCGTTTGTGCCAGTGTTACAACAGGCGGGACTTGGACCGATTGACCCCGCCTTGCCTCCACTCCAGCGCGTTGGGCTCACGGAGATAAACCTGATCGCTGTCGTATGGGGGGCCTATGGCAATGCGGCGATGGTTCAGACGCCTGATGGGAATGGATATACCGTGCGTCGAGGCACGCGAATTGGTCCCAATAATGGCATGGTCACTGCTGTGACGGATAAAGGTATTGTAGTGCAAGAACGGTTTACAGATGTGTATGGGAGCAAACAGGAGCGGGAGTATGTCAAGCTCCTTCACCCGAAAGAGGGCGCAGAATGAAACCTAAGCTGACCATGACAACGACAGTATTTGTTCGTGTGCTCTCGGCAGTGGGAGTGCTCAGCGCTCCGATGGCCATGCCATCGATGGGAGCATCAACCGACATACCGAATGTCGATTCAGGCATGCAGTCGAGCATCGAGGGAGGCCCGGCGAAGACCCTGACCGCGGTCGACATTCAGCGCGGCGTCAACGACGTCCGTGTTGTCATCTCGGGGGATGGTGAGCTGGCCCACGAGGTGACGCGTCTTGATGCGCGGCGACTCATGATCGACATTCCGCACGTGGCTTCCTCCATCTACAAGCCAGTCATACCTGTGAATCACCAGATCTTGAAGCAAGTGCGTCTGGGTTCTCATGCCGATAGAGTACGAGTTGTATTTGATCTTTCCGCTACGGCTGCCTATTCGGTTGAGCCGCAAGGAACGAATCTTATTGTGACACTTCGGGAAGGCGCCGGTACTGATACGGCTGCAAGCACAGACTCTAACCCTAGAGGGGCGATCGAAATTGCCCAGCCAGAGAATTCCACGATGCCGCAGGTGTGGGCCGATGCTACTCCTCGGATCGGCCAGCGGGCAATGGCCACGGTTCGGCGTGCTTCACCTAGATTTCATGTGCAGAACGTTCAGATGACCTCCGGGACTGATCCTATCGATAGGAGTGAGAAAACCACGCCTAAGGAGGATCTGGTCGTTGGAGAAACGCATTATATCGGCCGGCGCATTTCACTGGATTTCCAGCAGGCGGATATCAGTAATGTGCTGCGGCTCATTGCCGAAGTGAGTGGATTCAACATGGTCGTCGGTGATGGGGTCAAGAGCAAGGTCACGATGAAGCTCGTGAGTGTACCCTGGGATCAGGCGCTCGATATGATTTTGAAGATGAATGGGTTAGGCAAGATCAGGCAGGGCAATATTCTCTGGATCGATACACTGTCGAACATTGCGAAACAGCAGAATGAAGAAGCGATGGTAAAGGATGCCAAGGTAAAAGCAGAAGAACTGGTCGATCGGGTGTTCTATAT
>JANOJM010000176.1:0-5043 GCA_031418735.1 Nitrospiraceae bacterium
CGTGTTCGCGCTTCATGTTGAACGAGATCGAGCGTCTCGGCAAGTACTTTGTTGAGATCATGCTCCGCAAGATTGAGCGCCGGCGGGCGCGCATACTGGAGAAACTCAGTAATGATGTTGTCGAGCCTGGTAGCCTCTCGAATCGCAATGTCCATCAACCGGCGATTTGTTTCATCCTCCATGGCATCTTTTCGAAGCATTTGCATCGCGCCGGCCAACGCGCCAAGCGGGTTACGGATCTCATGGGCCATCCCGGCAGACATTTCACCCAAATTCGCCAGCCAATCCTTGCGCCGCATCTCCTCTTCAAGATCCCGAATCTGCGTGAGATCTTTGAACACTCCGACCAAGCCTGTCTGCATCCCCTGTTCGTGCAATGGGGAAAGGGTCATACCGAGAATCAGGCGATTCCCGTCAGCCCGCTTACATTCCACCTCGAATCGCTTCGTCGTTGACACAGCGCCACCAAGCGGCTCGTCTGACTCCTGGTTAGGGTGCCAGTTGAAGACTTCGCGCCAGGGACGCCCGGCCACATGAGCGATCTCATGCCCGGTCGCTTCCTGCGCCGCTGGATTGAACGAGGTGATGCACCCCAAGGCATCTGCTGTAAACACGCCGCTGCTGATGCTGTGAACGATATTCTCATGAAAGACTCGGAGTCGAGTCAGCCCCTGCTCCTTCTCACGCAACGATTGATCGGCCTGCTGAAGCTGCTCTGCTAAGGTCCCGCCCAATATCCCGACGACAAGAATAGCGAGGGCATAGATGCCAAACGACTGAAACGTTTCAGGCACGGTCAGTCGACTCGGCGGCATCCACCCCCACCCCTCCACAAGTCCATATAGTTGAACGTTCGTTATGAGCCCAAACAAGATAATGCAGAAACAGGCGGTAAGAAGCCCCACTCGCCGACGGGGCACGAGACTGGCCACCGCCACCGTCAGGATATACAGCACCGCGAAGGGACTCTCGATCCCCCCGGTCCGAATAACCAGCACTGTTTCAAGAAGAAAATCGATCCCTACCTGAGCCCCAAACAGTATCGCGAGCGCTGCCTGAGAAGTAAGCGTACGAAGCAGAATGACGGAAGGAATCGTCAGGATGTAGGTGACAATGATCAGGGTATAGAAGGTCTCGACCCGCCCGCCTTTCCCGATTTGAAACGCGAGCGACAGCCCTAGCATCAGGGTCACGAAGGCCATCCGCAGCCCCATGATCCAATAGAGTCGTGTACGCAAATTATTCATGAGTGGAAGACCGCCGGGCGAGAAGAAGATCAGCAGGCAGGACGAGAGATATGCCTCGTTCATTCTCCTCGGATTTGGAGCCAGGAACTGTGTCGATGCACATCTAACGAGACGCCGAGTGGTTTGGCCAGAAAATAGCTTAGAGTCTGTCACGGAGTTGAGCCTAGTGCCTAACTCCGTGACAGGAACGGACTGAACGCCCTCTTCTAACCGATTGCCTCAGACATTTTGAAGATCGGGAGATACATTGCAATCACAATAAACCCAATCACAATTCCCAAGAACACCATCATGATGGGTTCCAACAACGACGTGAGTGAGGCGACTGCCTGATCGACCTCGTCCTCATAGAAGTCTGCAATCTTTCCCAACATCGCATCCAGCGCACCAGTTGACTCACCGACGGCGATCATATGCGTCACCATCTTGGGAAAGACCCCGCTTGCCGCCAAGGGATCGGCGATGGTCTTTCCGCCACTGATACTGATGCGAGCATTAATCAACGTCTCTTCAATCACCTTGTTGCCCGCGGTCTTTGCGCAGATAGTCATTCCGTCCAGAAGCGGCACTCCGCTCGCGAGCAGGGTTCCAAGAGTACGCGTAAACTTCGCGACCGACGCCTTCCTGATCAAGTCCCCAACCACCGGCGCCTTGAGCAGGAGCTTGTCGATAGCCATTCGCCCTTGGGCCGTTGCATAATATTTCTTGGTGCCAAAAACAACTCCGACAATACCACCTAACATCAAATACCAATAGGACGTAAAGATATTACTGATATCGATGACCAACTGTGTGGGACCAGGCAACCCCACCTTCCCGTTAGACAATTCAAGGAACATCTTTGCGAAGATCGGAATGACCCAAATCATTAAAACAGAGATCACAACTACCGCAACACCGAGGATCGCAGCAGGGTAAATCATGGCAGACTTGATCTGCCCTTTGAGCTTCATCGCTTTCTCGATGTATTTTGCGAGGCGCGTCAAGATTGTATCGAGTAGGCCACCCACCTCACCAGCATGCACCAAGTTGACATAAAGATCGTCGAAGACTTTGGGATGGCGCCGCAAGGCATCCGAAAAGGTCGAACCTGCCTCCACATGAGTCTTCACCTCCCCGATAGTCTCCCGCAGTACTTTATTCTCGGACTGGGTCGAGAGGATTTCGAGACATTGCACCAAGGGCAGGCCCGCATTGATCATCGTGCCGAATTGCCGCGTAAATACAACCATATCTTTATCAGTAAGACCGGACCCGATGCTGAATTTACTGAGATCGAACCCCCCGCCGCTCTTTTCTGCGAGGCTCGTGACGACGACGCTTTGCTTGCGGAGTTGATCCACCGCCTCATCTCGGGTTTTCGCGCTTAGCTCGCCCTTCTTGACGGCACCCGATCTGGTTCGTCCGACATACGCAAAGGTAGCCATAGGCAACACTCACCCTTCAATGTGGCCATCGTCCTGGCCGGTTGTAGACTTCAGGAAATACCTACCAGGCGAGTCTACTGGCCACCCCAAAACCTGTCAAACAAATGCACAATCTCTGCGCAGTCGACAGGCACGCGGCTCTAGCAACACAGAGCCTTAGCCGCTGATCATGTTCGTGTGCCGAACGCCCCGGTAGAGATAGTGCAACCCGGACAACAGCGTGAAGGAGACCATGCCGATCAAGAGAGGCAGCACGACGGTGAGATCGATCTGGCGGGAACTCAGAAATATGACCATCACGACGTAGGAGAGCTGGAGAAACGTGGTGCCCTTGCCCAAGAACGTCGGGGTAATGTCCACCCGAGAATCTGTGAAGTGCGCGACCGCCGTTCCCAGCATCAGGATCAAGTCTCGGCTGACCACGAGGATAGTAACCCACAAGGGAATCACATGAATCATCGAAAGCGTGATGAATCCGGAAGTGAGAAGCAACTTATCTGCCAAAGGGTCCAGCACGGCCCCAAGCCTGGTATGCTGATTCTTTATTCGGGCGATCGCCCCATCGAGTGCATCAGTGAGCCCCGCTACGAGAAGCACGATGAGCGCTTGATTAAATCTGCCATAGAGCAGTAACCCGATGTAGCAGGGAATCAGGAGAATACGGAGGATGGTCAAGCTGTTTGGGATATTCATATCGTTCAAACACAGCGGCTTACCGCAGCGGGAGAAAATGATAGGAGGCCGCTGCACAGTTGTCAACGGCTTGCAGTCGGCATGGTGCCACCCTATAATCGAAACCTCAAGCTATACCATTTGAGTGTCAGGGGGGTTGCAATGAGTTCTCTTCCGCTGCTTTTCAAAAAAGAAGGACTGGTTGAAAAGCATCAGGTTGAAGGAGTAGACCCGAGCGATCGGTATTTCAATCGTACAGTCCTCATCAATCGAACCGCCTCAGGCTACGCCGCCAAGGTCATGTATGAAGCCCTGGTTGTGGAAGGGCACTCGCATCCGACGATAGCCGCTTCAGTACAAGAGCTCATCGCAGCGATGCAGGGATTCGGCTTCAGCAAAATGAGAACCCGTACCAATTTCAAAGGCACGAAGTATCTCGCTGAAAAAGAAACCTGGATCGATTACCAGGATCCAGCATAGCCGGCTGTCAGGCGGACACAAACTCCCGATATACCAGATCGTGAATACGGGGGCGGAAGGCTTTTATCTTTTCGTTCCTTCGGCTGGGATGTACCCGATTCGATAACAGCACCACCTCCAATTCACACAACGGATCAATCCACAGCGACGTCCCGGTGTAGCCGAGATGCCCGAATGACCGATCGGAAAAACTGGATCCCGATGATGATGGCGCCGACGGAGTGTCCCATCCCAATGCCCAACTCGATCGAGCGGCAGATTCCGGGCGGGTCGTAAACTGCCTGACAAGTTCCCCCTCCAAAATCGACTCTCTTCCATAATAGCCGCGGAGCCAGGCCCCGGAAACAGCCAGTACCGATTCGGCAGTCCCGAATAACCCTGCATGGCCCGCGACACCACCCATCGCTGCGGCATTTTCGTCGTGCACCTCCCCACGTAAGAGTCGATTGCGCCACTCATCCTGTTCGCTCGGGGCAATGCGCGATATATCGACGGGTGGACGGACAACGTCGGATTGCGCTCGCCCTCCCATAGGACGAAACATCATTGGATCGGCCTGCAGCGGTCGGACGATCGCCTCTTCGCACCAAAGGTCCAACGTCATGCCACTGAGACGTTCCACCAGAAATCCCAGCAACATGAATCCAAGGTCGCTGTAGAGACTTCGTTCTCCGCGCACATAGATCAACGGTTCATCGCGAATCATTTCCAACACATATCGTTTGGCGGGCTCCCCGCCAGGAAGCCCAGAAACCATACCCCTTGCGTCAAGCTGCATGTAATACGGCCGCCATCCTGGCAAACCTGAGCAATGGGTCAAGAGATCTCGCACCGTTGCCTGACCGATCGGCGTCCCTTGGAGTTCGGCTAGAACCTCTTGCACAGTATCCCCAAGGGCAACCTTGGCATGTTGAATCAGAAGCAATACTGAAGTAACCGTCACCAGCGGTTTCGTAAGAGAGGCGAGGTCGTAGATAGTGGTGGCTTGTACCGGAAGGCCTGGGGGCTCTGTCGATATTCGCCCGGCTGCAATCACACATAGCAGTTCGCCACGGAGACGCACCGCCAACTGGGCACCGGGAAAGACACCGTCGTCGACGGCCGATTGCAGCGCCGCCTGAATGACGTGATGGGTAGCCATGGACGAAACACCTATGAGTGAGGGAATTGGCTGCTGGCAGGCGGCACGAAGCACAGCAAGAACCGCATCAGTGAGC
>JANOJM010000177.1:0-9824 GCA_031418735.1 Nitrospiraceae bacterium
CAAGGATAAGGATTTTGTCGTTCGATGCCATGCCGCCAGGGCGCTCGGTGGCATGACGACCGACTATCAAATCGGTCGAACCTGGGTGCGAGACGCCAAAGTTGTCGACGTCTTGATTGCCGCGTTGAAAGATCCGGATCGTGCCGTGCGCGAAGATGCCACGATCGCTCTGGGCCAGATTGGCGACCCACGGGCCATCGATGCCTTGATCGAGGCGATGAAGGATGGCGTCGTGAAGCGGCATGCCATTGCGTCGCTCGGGATGATCGGCGATCCTCGTGCCTTGGCTCCGGTGCTGGACGCGTTGAAGGGCAAGGGCATTCGACAGGACGGAACCCCGACCCCGGGCTGTATCGTCAGCGAAGATGCCTTTATCAAGGAAGCGGCGGCGACGGCGCTCGGCCAGTTCCGTGACCCGCGCGTCATTCCAGACTTGATCATGCTATTGAAGGACGGCGTGTTGCGTGAGAAGGCCAGTGCCGCCCTGGCCACCATCGGCGATACGGCGATCGAGCCGTTGATTGCCTTTCTCTATGACCCGAAGGCGTCCGAAGTCATTGCCGAAGGGGAGCGGGTGCTCTCCTATGCGTCGGTTCGACTCACGGCGAAAGATGCGTTGCGGCAATTGGCGCTTGAAACGCTCGAAAAGTTGGGCTGGATGCCTGCGCCGGAAGACATCATCGTCAATTCAAGCGTGGCCGACAATGCCAGAGTGGATATGCCTCTCGGCGACACAGGCCGGTTTGGCCCGTCGGGTGATTTCGCCCAGCGGGGCTAGCAGGAGCTGAAAAAGTCCGCCAGCGGCGTTCTCGCATCGCTCAGAGGCTCAACGCTGAGACAAATTTCCTCGGAGGCCGGAAACACGTGAGGGGCTTTTCCGTTTGCCAAGAACTATTGAGAAGGGCAAACGGCTGCACGAAGTGCGGTCCGTACCTCCTCGCCTCTACGCTCGCTGCGGCCTTGCTGGACAGCCTTTTTGAGCATCCTGCTTACGGCAGTCCTACGTTTCACCTTTCACGTTTTACGTCTCACGGTTCTTGGGATTGAGGTTTTCATGGCCGACGCAGTAGCCGAACAGATTGCGGCTCTCAAGGACGAGGATTGGGCGATTCGTGAAGAGGCCGCCGCTATGCTGGGCACGCTTCGGGATCCGAGGGCTGTCGCGCCCTTAGTGTCCGTGCTTCGTGACGGCGATCGCGCGGTTCGCGATGCGGCTATCGGCGCTCTCTTGGCCATTGGAGAGCCGGCCGTAACGCCGCTGGGCGCCTGTCTCTCCGATCCGGAGCTGACGGTTCAGGAATTGGCCTCGTCGGTGTTGGCGACCATTGCCGATGCGCGAGTGCTTGCGCCACTGATGGCCGCGCTCAAGAGTCCCGATTGGATCGTGCGGATGCATGCCGCCAAGGCATTAGGCCGGATTAAAGACCCTGGAGCAGTGGCGCCGTTGGTGCCGCTGCTGCAAGACAAAGTGAAGGCCGTGCGCGAGGAGACGTCGACAGCCCTCGCAGCTATCGGAGAGGCATCGTTGTCCTCGCTGCTCGCCGCTCTGACCCATGCTGAATGGCTGGTGCGGCTGCATGCGGTAGAGGCCTTGGGAAAAACAAAGTTGCCTGAGGCGGTGGATCCGTTATTATCAGTGCTGTTCAACGATCAGGATCGGGCGGTTCGTGAGGATGCAATCCGCGCGCTCGGTCAGATCGGCGATACGCGCGCGGTGGAGTTCCTCATCACAGCGATGAAAGAGCCGGGGCTTCGGCCCCTGGCGATCGAGGCGCTAGGCCGGATCGGCGATCGTCGCACCGTACCGGTGCTGATCGATGTGCTCAAGGGATTGGAGCGGCCTGAGATCTCGCAGCCGCTCGACGGTTGCGGCGATCGTTGGGAAGAAGACCTGCTGACGTTGGGCGCGGCCGTCAAAGCATTGGGTGCGATCCGAGACGAGACGGCCATACCGTCGCTCGTGAAGGCGCTTCGTTATACAGTGACGCGAGCGGACGCTGCCGATGCGCTGACTCGATTCGGGGGCGCCGCGATTGCGCCGTTGCTGGCTTTGCTGGCCCGCGAATCAGATGACAACATCCGGTACCATGTCAAAGAGACGTTGGGCAGGGTGGGCTGGCGCTCTGGTCGCGTCTAGTGAGCCAATGCTCAATGGGCAATGGCTGAAAGTACAATGATGAATTTTGAATTCATAACTCATAACTCAGCACTCAGGACTGATTTCGTACCAGGTTGTAGCCCATGCCCAAAGAAACGATCGAGACGCTGATTTCTGAGCTTGTCCACGAAGAGGACTGGCGACGGATGCGGGCGACGGCAGCCTGTTTGTCGGGCGGACCTCGCGCGGTGCAGGCGCTCATTCACGCGCTGCAGACCGGGTCGCCGCAGTTGAAAGCCGAGGTCGCGGCTATGTTGGCGCGGGTGAACGATCCTCAGGCCGGCGTGCCTTTGGTCGGCTTGCTCCGCGATGAGGACGAGCCTGTTCGTAAGGCCGGCGCATCAGCCTTGGAACATATGGCGGGGGTGCTGGAGGAGACGACCGCGGCGGCATTGGCCTCGCTGCTCTATGAATCGAAGGATGAAGGGATTCGTCTGGCGGCCTCGCAGTTGTTGGGAGTCATCCCGAATGCGATCGCGCCGCTCTGTGAGATGTTGACCCATCAGGATCCGGATGCGCAGATCATGGCTGCGAAGATGCTGGAACATCTGCTCGATCCCCGTTCGGCGGATTCGTTCATCAATGCCATGGGGCAGCCGGCTGTGTGCGACATTGCCGTGCGGGCACTCAAAAAGCTGAGCGCGATTCGTGAACGCATCGAGGAGGTGTTTAACAGTCTTCGCGCGATTGAGGAGCTGAGCGAACGGGAAGAGGCTCGCATGAGCACGGTGATCAATCTGTTGGCCATCGGGCGTCCAAGCGTGGAGATTTTGATCGAATATCTTGAGGATGACGATTGGGTGATTCGTGAAGCCGCCGCTGACTTGCTAGGCAAAATCGGCGATGTGCGAGCGGTCGAGCCCTTGATGCAGCGGTTGCGGGTGGATAAGGATACGGGAGTCAAAGAACTGGCGATGAAATCGTTGGGTTTGATCGGCGATGCCAGGCCGGCCCAACTCTATATCGAGGCCATTCCCATCCGGCCTCTGCGGGTCTATGCCATGGAAGCCTTAGCCAAAGTGAAAGATGTGGATGTGTTGCGACCGTACAAGGAACTGTTTGATCGATTGAGAACGGATCGGGACGGGTTGGTCGCCTACAATTCCGGGTTGATCGCCGACAAACTGGAAGCGCTCGATGGAACGCCTGTCGGGAGTCAAGGAGGGCAGGACGACGATGAGTGACAATGTGCAGGCTGAACGGATCGAGCAATTGATCGGGGCCCTGCGGGACGACAATGACGCGCTTCGCGACCATGCGATTGCCAGCTTGAGTCAGGTGGGTGAGGATGCGGTAGGCCCGCTGATCGGGCTGATGGCGGATGAAGATGTCCTCGTCAGGGAAGCAGCGACCAGCGCGATTGTGCGGATCGGTCCATCCGTCGTCGATCCGTTGATCGAAGCGTTGGAGGACGATGAGTGGGCGATTCGCGAGCAGGCTGCGTCGGGATTGGGGAAGCTGAAAGACCCCCGGGGCGTCGATCCCCTCGTGAAAGCGCTCAAGGACAAAGACGGCGCAGTGCGGACCGCCGCCGTGTGGGCGCTGGAGCGTGTCGGCGATGCGCGCGCCGTGCCAGGATTGGTTGAGGCGCTGACTGATCACACCGTGCGCGAGGATGTGGCGCGTGTGCTAAAAAAAATCGGCGATGCGCGGGCCGTGGATGCCTTGATCGAAGGATTGATGGGCACTAATTGGATGGTGCGGCGTCATGCAGCCGAAGCCTTGGGCAAGATCGGCGATCCGCGTGGAGTCGACCCGTTGATCGAGTCGCTCAAGGATGAAGACTGGCTCGTACGGCGGAATGCGGCGGAGTCGTTGGCGCGGCTCGGGGCCAAGCAGGCCATCGACCACCTGCTTCCGTTGCTCGAAGATGAGAATACGATGGTGCAGGAAACGGTCGAAGGGGTGTTGGCGAGTTTCGGATGGAAATCAAAATCGTAATGTAACGGCTCAGGTGGATAGGCTGAAGGCTTCAGCCTAACGACCTGAGTAGTTGCACCGTAATCTTTATTTCGATGTAAAGGGATACATAATCATGGCGGATGAAGCTCCTCCAAAGCTTATTCAGATCGGTCCGAAGGGCGGCGCGAAAAAAGACGGGTTCAATCTCGTGACGGAACGAGTCGTCGCGGTAAACCCTGAGACGAAGCAGCTCGAAGTCGAATTGCTAGCCTACGATGGGAAGACGGTCGTACTGGACGTCGACGATGAGGCGCTCGAAGAGCTGAAGAAAATCAAGGTGGGTGATGGCGCCACCATCCGTGTCGTCGAAGAAGGAGGGCGCCGGGTTGCCAAGAGCTTTCGGATTCGTGCGAAGGATCCCAATGCGGCGAGGGCCGATGCGATGCTCTTGGACCTGAAAGATAGCCATTGGCTCAACCGAAAATATGCGGCTGAAGTGCTGGGTGAACTCAAAGAAACCCGCGCCGTGCAGCCGCTGGTTGATGCGTTGGCGGATGAAGTCGGCGATGTCCGGCAGCGCGCCTATGATTCCTTGATCAAGATCGGCGGGCCGGCTGTGTCGTTGCTCGTGCCCTTGCTGGTGTCGGAGGAAGATGAGATCAGGCAATCCGTAACGGAAATCATCCGCAAAATCGGAAAGCCTGCCGTCGAGCCGCTTGCCACGGCGCTCGCCGAGGCCGACGACCGTCTGAAAACACGGGTGATGAAAGTGTTGGACCGGATGGGCTACAAGCCGAAAGTCAACGATGCGGCCAAGGCCGTTGAGGTGCCGCGCCTGACGTAACGCGCGGTTACGTGGCTGGAGACGGAGCTTTGCTGGGCCTCCCGACCGAAATGTGGCGGAAGCCATAGGCGGCGACCCGGTCGGGGTCATAGACATTACGCAGGTCGAAGAAGAGGGGCTGGCGGAGGAGCGTTTTCAGCCGATCGAAATCGAGGGTGCGGAACTGGTTCCATTCGGTCATGAGGATCAGCGCGTCCGCTCCCTGCGCTGCATCGTAGGCGTCCTTGCAGGGGACGAGACCCGACAGAGTCTGACAGGCTTCCTCCAGCGCGGCGGGGTCGTAGGCGCGCACCGTGGCGCCCTGTTTGATGAGTGCTTGCGCAATGGCTAGGGCCGGCGCATCCCGCAGGTCGTTGGTATTGGGCTTGAAGGACAGGCCCAACATCGCGAACGTCTTCCCCTTGAGTTCCCCCATCTCTTTCGTGATCTTGTCAATCATCCGGCCCCGCTGCTGTTCGTTAATGAGGGCGGCGGCGCTGGCGATCTGCATGGGGTACCCCACGCGTTCTCCGGTCTGGACGAGCGCGGCCAGATCTTTCGGGAAGCACGAGCCCCCGAATCCCGGTCCCGCATGGAGAAACTTCGAGCCGATCCGGTTGTCGAGTCCCATCCCTTTCGCGACCATCTGCACATTGGCGCCCACCCGCTCGCAGACCGTCGCGATTTCGTTGATGAAAGAAATTTTGGTGGCGAGGAAGGCGTTGGAGGCATATTTGATCATCTCGGCCGTCGGGATGTCAGTCACGACGAACGGCGTTTCGATGAGGTACAGCGGCCGGTAGAGGTCTTTCATGATCGCCACGGCCTGCTCGCTGTCCGCGCCGATGACGACCCGGTTCGGCCGCAAGAAGTCTTCGATGGCGGACCCCTCACGAAGAAACTCCGGGTTGGAGACGATGTCGAACCGGAATTTTCCTGATTGATTGGCGCTGATTACTTCCCGCAACTTTTCTCCGGTGCCTACCGGGACGGTCGACTTGGTGACGATGACCTTATACCCCGTCATGTTTTTGGCGATGCCGCGGCCGACTTCTTCTACGTACGACAGATCGGCTGATCCGTCCGGTCGCGGGGGCGTTCCCACCGCGATGAAGATTACGAGGGCTTTGTCGACGGCTTTAGCGATGTCGGTGGTAAAGCTGATCCGATTCTCGCGAATGCCTTTGGCGACAAGCTCCGTGATCCCCGGTTCGTAGAAGGGCACATCGCCCTTCTCCAGCCTGGCGATCCGCTTGGCGTCGGTATCCATACAGGTCACGCTGACGCCGAACTCGGAAAAACAGGCGCCGGTGACCAATCCTACATAGCCGGTTCCAATTACACTGATATGCATGGGTTGCTGCGCTCCTGATGATCAAGAAAAATCTGACCGAGTATAGCAACGGCGCTCAGGGCGAGCAACAAAGTTATAGAAAGTCATGTTCATTGAATGGAGAGGCTCAAGCCGTTCGTTGACAGGTGCATGAAGCCTGGGTACTATTTGCTCCCTCTATCGGGCGGATCCTGTCGTATGGCAACTCAGAGCAGACCTCTTCAGCGACCTCTCGCCGTGATGATGCGCCGGACCTTGCGCACGATCAGTCCTGACACGACGCTGTTGGAGGCGGCGATGCTGATGCGTGACACGAAGGTCGGCGCATTGTTGGTACAAGAGGCCGGTCACTATAGTGGTATCGTCAGCGAGGCGGATTTGGTTCGCAAGGGAATGGCCGAGTCCTGTCCGGCACAAGAGACGTTGGTGCGTGCCGTCATGAGCAGCCCGCTGCTATCCATCGAGATAACGAGATCGGCCCACGAGGCGAGTGAGAAGATGGCGGAGCATGGGATTCGGCATTTGGCAATCTCCGAGGAGGGGCAGATCGTCGGGATGATTTCCGTCCGCGATCTCCTGCGCTACTTCAAAAACTGGGGCGGTCTGTGATCGTGTGGCCTTGCAGGCCGGCGCCGGATCGTCTCCCTGCCCTGTGTCATGCTTCTGCATGAGTGTTATGAATCGGCAGGCTCATCCACCTCAATGGTTTCTTCTGATCACGGCACTGGCGACCGGTGCGGTGGTGATGGCGCTCGAAATTTTAGGAAGCCGACTGTTAGCTCCTGTCTTCGGAAACTCGTTGTTTGTCTGGGGCGCATTGATCGGAGTGATTCTTGCCGCCATGAGCAGCGGGTATGCCTTTGGAGGCTGGGTCTCCGACCGATACCCCGGTGCTCAGGTGCTGGCGGGGCTGCTGTTGTTCTCAGGAGGCTGGACCTTTCTGATCGCGTGGCTGGGCCAGCCTGTGCTCTTTAAGGTGGCGGGCCTCATTGAGGACCCTCGGTGGGGGCCTTGTGTCGCCGCCGCGCTGCTTTTGGGCCCGCCGGCCTTCGGTCTGAGCGGCGTGCTGCCGGCTTTGTTGCGATTGGCCGTCTCGGATCTTGAATATTTCGGCCGGCATACCGGTCGGATGATCGCACTCTCGACCATGGGGAGCCTGGCGGGAACGTGGGGGACGGCTTTTTTCTTTCTGTCCTGGATCGGCAGCCAGGCGCTTGTCGCGTGGCTCGGCGCCATTCAAGTGGGGCTTGGTCTTTGGTGGCTGATCAGCAGGACGACCGTGCGGCCCCTGGTGGTCGGCCTGCTCGTCTTCTGTATTGGAGGCCTGGGGGCCGGTGCTTGGTTTCCGATCCAGATGTTGAAGGCGCCGGTTTACCAGGAAGACAGTCCGTATCAACAGGTACGAATTCGCGACGACGATCTTTTTCGTTATCTCGTCCTGGACCGGACCTTCCATGCGGTCATGTGGAAGGCCGATCCGATCGCTCTGTTTCTCCCCTACAGTCAATTGATGGTCGCATCGCTGGCGTTGGTGCCGGACCCGAAACGGGGTTTAATTCTCGGCCATGGAGGCGGGTCGTTGGCGAAGTGGCTCGCCCATCGATGGCCGGAACTCGATCTGGATGTGGTTGAGTTCGATCCCGCAGTCGTTCGTATGGCCGAGGAATATTTTTCCTATCGGCCGCCTCCTCAGCATCATGTGCATGTTCGAGACGCCCGGGTCTTTCTGCACTCCACGGACCAGACGTACGATCTCATTTGGGTCGATGCATTCGCCCGGCTCATGATACCGTTTCACCTGACTACAGTAGAGTTTTTCGCGGAGTTGCGCGCCCATCTTGCGCCGAACGGTATCCTGGCCGTAAATCTCGCCTCATCGGGCGAGGGTGGAGACCTGTTGCGGGCCAACGCGGTCGTGCAGACAATGAGACAATCGTTTCCCCACATCGAGTCCTTCGCGGTTAAGGGGCCGTGGAGTTCTTCTCAGGCGCGATCGGAGAATCTGATCTTTTTTGCCGGAGCGCCGCTTGAAGGAAACAGGCCTTCCACCATCGTGGCCAATGTGAATAGATTGGTCGAGCAGCAGCGTCTTCCATTCGAGGCCATTGCCTTGCTGGAAACCCATCGCACGCAACCATGGGAGGTCGGTCTTGTGTTAACCGACGACTATGCGCCGTACGACCTCTTAATCGGGTCCGCGGTTCAAGAGGCGCAGCCTGAAGCAGATAAACTACTGAAATAATTAAGGTGATCCTGTTGATGCGCATGCCGCCTTGAAAGTTTCAGAAAATGGCATGAAATAACGTTCTTGCATCCGATTTCATCGAGGTGCTATTTCTAGGGTTAGATTCGAAGCTGATATATGTTGTCAGGGTATCGATGGTGGAGTAAAGAAGTCGTGCTCAGCAAAAGATCAGGGCTAAGCGGGATTGGCAGGGGTATTCACCAAACCTAATCACATCTCTTCTTCTTTATATTAAGGAGGTAGGTCATGGGCAAGACGGTATTGGGGGTCTTCTTCGGCCTCATGGTGGTCGTGGCTGGGACATCGACTGCATTGGCGTCCCAGGCCGGTGGAGTTGAAATGGGAGATTTGGAAACTGGGTCTGTTGTGGGCCAGGCGTTCAAGGAATTGGATATCGATGCTTCGCTGTTCGCGATTGAGATCGGGGATCTCAAAGTATGGTATCCGCCTGTCACGATCATCGATTTTAAAGTTCGGCCTGGTCGTCCCGTCCTACTCAAGGTGACGAACAAAGCTACTGCCGATCATGGATTTGAGATGACCGACGCGACAAACTCCGGGGCTCCAACCGTGATGAAGGCTCAAGTGGTGTTGAAGCCTGGTGAAACCAAGTACATTGGGATTCCGACCAGTGATATGTTCTATGCGACACAGGGGAACACGCTGACCTATCGCTGCCACCTGCATCCGGGACATGTCGGCGGTAAGATTCTGATGATCAAGTAATCATTGTCATCGATGTGAGTGATCACCGCGCTCTTCGCTATACCGCGGAGGGGGCGGTGATTTTTTTAGCAGGATGCTGAACCGTCCGCTAGCACGGACAAGAAGGCTAAGGTTCAGTCCGGATTGGACCCTTGCTCAACCTTAACCTCGACCTCAGCCTACCCGCCTTGCCGAGAGGCTTGCTTGATCATCCTACCGAGAAGCACGAAGGCCCTGCTTCTCGTGAGAAAAGCAGGGCCTTCGTAGTTGAACGATGAGTGATGACTAATTACGCACGCCGCTCCAGATTTTTGCGGCATCGATCGCCTTATCTGGATTGAGTGCCCTCGCCCTCTCCAGCAGGACTTCCGTCGTCTCTGGATACAGCGGATCAGAAATGCAGCAATTATCGACCGGACAGACGGCGGCGCACTGTGGCTCGTCGAAGTGTCCGACACACTCGGTGCAACGGTCGTGTGCAATGACATAAATACTATCGCCGACTCCCTGGCCATCGCCCACATGATTGCCCTTCGTTTCCGCGTCGCTGCGAGTTTCAAAAATCGCCTCGTTCGGACATTCCGGCAGGCAGGCTCCACAGGAGATACATTCATCGGTAATCAGCAACGCCATGACCCTCGCCTCCTTCTCACTACAA
>JANOJM010000178.1:0-5789 GCA_031418735.1 Nitrospiraceae bacterium
AGATCTCTCATGCGCACGGATATCGGGGAGAAACCCTGCGGCAATCACGCGATCGAGCCGATTGAACGGCGGCATCGTCCGCAACCCCGCCGTGGTCGACAGAACCTGGTAGCGAAGCCGTGCGTTTCGATCCAGCGTCTGAAACACACGATCGCGCAGGAACGCCACCACTGGATTCTCCGTATTCCAATAGAACACTTGTTGATCGGCCAATTGCTGCAACATGGTGACTTGCGGCCGCCTGATTCGCTCGAATTCTTTGAGTCTGGCGGAGGAATAGTCTTGATCGGCAAGACACCCGGGCAAGAGATCGGACAGAGCCATCGCATCGACCATGGCCTGCATACGGCCCTGTGAGGCATGGGGATTCATCGCATGGGCGGCATCGCCGATCAGCACCGCTCCATCCGCGACCCAGGTCGGCGTTCTCACCCGACCGGTCGGCATATAGGCTGTCTGGTTCCAATCGCTCAGATGCCGAAATAGCCCGGAAAACTGCGGCGCAATCTGGCTCCAGGTCTGCTGGAGCGCGGCAATACCCCGTTGCTTCACGGCCTCCATCGAATCCTTGGGGATCATGTAGAAGAGATAAACCTTGTTCCCCGTCGCCGGAAAGATTCCCAAAATGGTCTTGTGTCCAACGTAATAGAACGATTCCGATACCGGCTCTTCCGATTCGAGAATCGCGATCAAATACCCGTCTGGATAGAGATACAGGTCGGCGGGAATTTTCAGAGACTCACGCACTTTTGAAAAAGCGCCATCGGCGCCAACGACAACCTTCGCACGGATCGTATTAGCGCCTTCCGGACCTTGCGTGGATAATCCCACCACCTGGTTTCCCTCGCGCAACAGTCCAGTAAAGGAAGTTCCGTAGCGGAGCGTCACGCTCTTCTGTTGCTGCACTGCCGCGACAATGGCGTGATGAGCCACGTTCGGCAAAGTCACGATGGCACGATTGTAGGGCTGCGGCAGATCTCCATAGTCGATGCTACAGAGGCGCGCCCCGCCGGCCCGGCAAAAATGAAAGTGCCGCACGGACCTCGTGGCATCAGCCGGTAACGACTGCAACACGCCCAAACGATCGAGCACATGCTGTCCGTTTGGTTGGAGAATCTCTCCCCGCAACCCCTTGGGTGGGCCGACAGCCTGATCCAACACAATGGTGCTGATCCCCTGCTTCGCCAGCGCAAGGGCTAAGACGGCTCCGCCCCCCCCTGCCCCCACCACCGCCACGTCGGTTTCTTCAGTCATCGAGCCTCACAGAGATAGGCTAAGGTCGAGGTTAAGGTTGAGGGCGCCTCGACCTCAGCCTTAGCCTGCTCGCTTACTTCCATTCCCGATACCGATCGTGATCGTTCCACATCGCCAAGAACTTCTCCCGGGCCTTGGCAGTGATGGCATGATCGGTAATGACGTCGAGCCGCTCATCGTTATAGCGGTTACCGCTCGTCGTGTGGTTCATTGAGCCGGAGGCATTCACTTCGTCGTCGATCACCACCTGTTTCAGGTGCATCAGCCCATCATGCTCGTTCACGAGAATAGGAATGCCTGCTAAATGCAAGGTACGAAGCGCCGTGAGCTGCTTCACGTCCTCCGTGCGCTTCAGGTCGGTGATCAGTCGCACATCGACCCCCCGCTTCTTTGCCGCGACCATGGCCTCTACCGCATGGGGAGAGGTCAACCCATAGACCGCCACATAGAGGTAGCGTGTCGCATGCCGATAGAGTGTGGTCAGGCGATCGAGTGGCGCGTCCTCCGGCCCGTAGTAGACCTCCACCGTCGCGCTCCATCCGGCCCCGGCTGGAACTACGAGCAGCAGCCCGACGAGACACAACGACAGCATGCTGCGATTGGGCATGGCCGCTCTCATCGATGGCGGATGGTGAACAGAGTCATTCGAGCTCAAACAACATCTTGAACTGGTCGTCCGTGGTCTTCCAGGCCTGAGGAGCCTCTGTGGCAAGCCATTGTTGTAGGAACTGCTTTTGACCCGGCGTGAGTACCTGTTTAATCTGGTGTGAGCGGCCTTGGAGGGGCTGCAGAAAGCCCACTCGCTTCTGAAAATCCAATGTCGCTGTGCGGACATACATGCTCGTGAAGCACGTCGGTGAGTCATCCTCTCCATCGCCTTGAATCCAAACCGATAAAAACTTCTCTAACTGGAGGCCGGTGCTATCCATGGCAGGATCGGTATCGTGAAAGAGCTCGTTTTCAGACTCCTTCAGTGGCGTAGCCTCCGCGGACCTGAACATGAAATTACGTTTCCACATAAGGAGCAGTCATCCAAAAGATGGCATAGTGGCGGCGGGTCACGGACAAAGTCAAGCCACGAGGCGATCAGTTTCGTTGCCTTGACATTGGCGAAGTTGCTTTGATAACGTGTTGAAATTGTTTAATCTCTGGGCCATGTTAGGAGTCTTCATGCAGGTGAAAATCAACGGTAAAGCAGAGGAGATTTCAGGGGGAACGGTCCTCGATCTTCTCCAGACCAAAAAGATTGAACCTCAAATGGTTGCGGTCGAGGTCAACGACACCATGTTGGACCGGAATCACCTCGCCACCACCAACCTGAACGACGGCGACCGGGTCGAGTTCTTGTTTTACATGGGAGGCGGCCTATGACAATGTCGCTTCACAAAGACATTACCGAACTGATTGGACGGACTCCCCTTGTACGCCTCAACCGGTTGTCCCCTACAGGCGGGGCAACGATCTATGGGAAAGTCGAGTTCTTCAATCCTGGCGGAAGCGTCAAGGATCGAATCTGCCTCAATATGATCGATGAGGCGGAACGACAGGGCGCATTAAAACCGGGCGGCACGATCGTGGAGCCGACCAGCGGAAACACCGGGATCGGATTGGCATTAGTCTCTGCGGTTCGTGGCTATAAGCTGATTCTCGTCATGCCGGAGAGCATGAGCATGGAGCGGGCGAGTCTCTTGTCGTCTTATGGCGCACAGCTCGTATTGACGCCGGCCTGGGAAGGCATGAAGGGTGCGATCCGCGAAGCCGAAAGCATCATCGCGCAGAATCCTTCGTATTTTATGCCGGATCAGTTTTCAAACCCGGCTAACCCGGCCATGCACAAGAAGACCACCGCGGTCGAGATTCTTGAGGCGCTCGCAGGAAAGATCGATGCGTTTGTGGCGGCAGTCGGCACAGGCGGCACCATCACCGGATGCGGAGAACTGTTTAAGGAACGAAATCCCAACGTGATGGTGATTGCAGTTGAACCGTCAGGATCGCCAGTCCTATCCGGTGGAGAACCAGGGCCCCATAAAATTCAGGGCATCGGCGCGGGGTTTATCCCGAAAGTGCTGAATCGATCCATTATCGATCGGGTGATGACCGTCACCGATGACGAGGCCTATCAAACGGCCAAACAGCTCTCGAAAAAGGAAGGTCTCTTGGTCGGCATTTCTGCCGGTGCCAACGTGTTCGCTGCGCAGAAGGTAGCCCAGGAGCTTGGACCAGGCAAAAACGTGGTCACGATCCTTTGCGACACAGGCGAGCGGTATATCAGCATTGAGAAGTACTTCAACATTTAGGCGCGAGGCGAGGGGCAAGTGGCGAGAGGGGTTGGAGAAAGAGCTAATCTGGTTATACCCCTAGCCCCTGGCCTATAGCCTCTAGCCTGGACGAAGTCATGGAATTTACCGAAGATCAAATATCCCGTTACAGCCGGCATATACTTCTGCCTGAGGTCGGCGGCAAGGGGCAAAAAAAGATTGCCAAGGCCAAGATTCTCCTGGTCGGCGCGGGAGGACTCGGCTCTCCGGCTGCCCTCTATTTGGCCGCAGCCGGTATCGGCACCATCGGCCTCATCGATAGCGATGTGGTGGACCTGACCAATCTTCAACGGCAGATTCTTCACCATACGTCGGACGTGGGGCGGCCCAAAGTCGTTTCGGGTAAAGAGAAGATTCAGGCGTTGAACCCGGATGTTCAGGTTTCGATGTACGAAGAGCGGCTGACGGCCGGCAATGCGCTGAAAATCGTCAGCGACTACGATATCGTCATCGACGGGGTCGATAACTTTACAGCCAAGTTCTTGATTAACGATGCCTGTTTCTTTGCCGGAAAACCATTGGTCCACGGCGGCATCCTCCGTTTCGATGGCCGTGTGACAACGATTGTGCCGAAGCAGTCCGCCTGTTATCGTTGCATCTTCAAGACTCCGCCGCCGCCCGGGCTCGTCGCCTCCTGCCAGGAGGCGGGCGTAATCGGCGTGTTAGCCGGCATCATTGGCACGATCCAAGCAACCGAGGCCTTGAAACTCATTCTGGGAATCGGTCATCCTCTCACGAATCGGTTCCTGGATTTCGATGCAAAGAAGACGCTCTTCAGAGAAATCAAAGTGAAACGCAATCCCGACTGCGCGCTCTGCGGTGCGCACCCGACGATTACCGAATTGTTCGATGACGGCGATCCGTTTGCCGGCTGTGCCGTCCGGCCGTAATTATTGACCTAGCAAGGTGGAATCGCCATGGCCACAATGAAAGCCCTTGTCTGTCGCGAGTGCGGAAAAGAATATCCAACGAAGGCGATCCATGTCTGCGAGATGTGCTTTGGTCCCCTCGAAGTGAAATACAGCTACGAGGAGATCAAGAAGAACATTTCTCGCAAGAAAATCCAGGACGGTCCACACAGTATCTGGCGCTATGCCGATCTCCTGCCGGTAGAAGGGCCGACCTTTCTCGGCCCTCATGCCGGGATGACCCCCCTGGTACGCGCCAAGAATCTCGGCGCCTACCTCGGGTTGGACGAGCTCTACATTAAGAACGATACGGTCAACCATCCCACACTGTCGTTCAAAGATCGGGTCGTGGCCGTGGCCATCACCAGGGCTCGCGAATTGGGATTTGAAACCATTGCCTGCGCCTCGACCGGCAATCTGGCCAATTCCGTCGCCGCCCACGCGGCTGCCGCAGGAATGCGCGCCTACGTGTTCATTCCAGGCGATTTGGAAGCCGCCAAAGTCCTCGGCAATTTGATCTATAAGCCGAACGTGGTCGAGGTCGAAGGCAATTACGACGACGTCAATCGCCTCTGCAGCGAGATCGCCGGAGAGCACGGCTGGGCGTTCGTCAATATCAACATCCGTCCCTACTATGCAGAAGGCTCCAAGACGCTGGCGTTTGAAACCGTGGAACAACTCGGCTGGCGCACGCCCGATCAAGCCGTCATCCCCATGGCATCGGGCTCCTTGTTGACAAAAATTTGGAAGGGCCTCCACGAGATGAAGTACGTGGGATTGATCGATGAGGTCAAAACCAGGATCAATGGGGCTCAGGCCGAAGGCTGTTCGCCAATTTCCACGGCCTTCAAGGCAGGGCGTGACTTCTTCAAGCCGGTGAAGCCCAAGACCATTGCCAAGTCGCTGGCCATCGGCAATCCCGCCGACGGGTACTATGCCCTGAAGGCCACGGCGGAGAGCAAGGGCTCCATGGACATGGTAACCGACGACGAGGTCGTGGAGGGCATCAAGCTGCTTGCGCAGACGGAAGGAATCTTCGCCGAAACGGCCGGTGGTGTCACAATCGGTGTGCTGCAAAAGATGGTGAAAAACGGTACGATCAAAAAAAGCGATCTGACCGTGGCCTATATCACCGGGAACGGCTTGAAAACTCAGGAAGCGGTGATCGATGCGGTCGGACGGCCGGTCCGTATTCAGCCAAGTTTGGTCGCTTTTGAGAAAACATTTAAAATGGGAAAGAACGGTGGTGGTGACTCATGATTAAAGTCCGCATTCCGACTCCGCTACGCCCGCTAACCAAGGGCCAGGG
>JANOJM010000179.1:0-5059 GCA_031418735.1 Nitrospiraceae bacterium
ACGCTCCTCGCGCTTCTGCCCCGTCAGCCCTTCGCTACAGAATCCGCACGATTCTTGTGGCGTTCCACCCGTATAGGGACAGGATTGGAACCCGCACAGGTCTGGCGGTTGGACCGCTTCACGATCCCGCCCCAACGCCACCGCACGCTCGACCATATTCTCCAACTCTCGCACGTTCCCCGGAAAGGAATAGCGCAGGAAGAGTTCGCGTGATGCGGGAGAAAACCCTTTCAACGTCTTATTCATCTTGCCGGCGCAGATCTTCAATATGTTGTCGGCAATAATCATGATGTCGTCCTGCCGTTGACGCAACGGAGGAATCACGATCTGCACGACATTGAGTCGGTAAAACAGATCCTCTCGAAACCTCCCCTGAGAGACTTCCTTTCGAAGGTCCTTCTGTGTGGCACAGACCAGCCGCACGTCGACATCGATCCTGTCGTTCCCTCCAACGCGCTCGAACTGTCTCTCCTGAAGTACCCGCAGCAGTTTCACCTGGACAATCGGCGAGATTTCTCCGATTTCATCGAGAAACAACGTGCCTCGATGGGCCAGCTCAAACCGCCCACGCCTCTGTCGTACCGCCCCGGTGAACGCCCCCTTCTCATGGCCGAACAGTTCCGCCTCCAATAGGGTTTCCGGAAGCGCCGCACAGCTCACTTTGATCAAGGGGTACTGGCTTCTGGCGCTGTTTTGATGGATGGCGTTGGCGACCAGCTCCTTGCCGGTTCCGCTCTCGCCAAAAATCAGCGTCGTCGATTCCGTTCCTGCCACCAGCTTGATCTTCTCAAGCACGGCCCGCATTTGATTGTTCGCTCCGAGAATCCCTCCAAAACTGAACTTATCTTCCAGCACCGCTCTAAGATCTTGATTTTCTCGCCGTAAGAGCACGACGCGGCCCACCCGCTCGACGATCAACAGCAATTCATCCATTTGGAACGGTTTCGTGAGATAGTCGAACGCGCCGAGCTTCATCGCGCCGACCGCCGTTTCCACCGATCCGTGGGCGGTAATCACGACGACCTCTGTATGGGGCGACTGCTCTTTGGCCGCTGTAAGCACCGTGAGCCCGTCCGCGCCTGGCAGCCGCAGATCGGTGATCACCAGATCGAATGGCCGTTGACGGATAGCTTCAATCCCTTCCGTCCCGGAGGCGGTTGCTTCGATGTCATAACCGATTGCCTCCAACGCATCGACCATCGACAGGCGAATCAGCGGCTCGTCATCGACGAGTAGGATCCTGAGCCCCTTCATGACACCTTCTCCACCAACGAACGATCCCGGGAAACAGGGAGACAGAGCGTAAAGGTCGTCCCCTTCCCAACTTCGCTGTCTACCAGGATCTTTCCTCCGTGACGCTCGACGATGCCCAGACTGACCGACAGGCCGAGACCAGTTCCTTCGCCTTCGCGCTTGGTCGTAAAGAAGGGATCGAAAATCCTCGGCAGAACTGCCGGGGAAATACCCGCTCCCGTGTCGCGAACTTCGATCAGACAGACTCCTTCGACCACGGACGTCTTGATCGACAACAGCCCACCCTCTGGCATCGCTTGAACCGCATTCAATACCAGGTTCATCAGCACTTGCTCGATCATATGCCGATCGACCATGACAGTCGGCAATCCCTGACCGAATCCCGTTTCCAACACAATTCGGTTCGGTGCAAAGAGATGCGTCGTCAAGACCAACACCCGATCGACAACGTGATTGATCTCCGTCAGCGCAAACTCCGGCTCATGCTGCTGGGAGAAATCGAGAAGTTGCCGAACGATCTTCTGCACACGCTGCACACCGTCTTCCATCGAAACCCGATATTCTTCTTGCCGACTCGGTGACAGCGTCCCCTTCCGTAAGTTATAGAGGCAGTTGAGGATACCCCCCAGGGGATTGTTGATTTCGTGGGCCACTCCTGCGGCGAGCCTTCCGACCGAAGCCAGTTTTTCAGAGTTCCGAATCCGCTGCTCCAGCTTCTTGGTCTCGGTCATATCACGCGCGATGCCCAGCACACCCAAAATCGTTCCCTCGACTCCCTGCAGCGGGGAGACACTGACCATCACAGCCCTTGGCTCCCCCGTACGAGTCACCACCTCGACCTCATAGACCTGCTTTGCACCGATATCCAGGGTGCTTTTGAGCCTCTTGCCTCGATGACGTTTGGAAAGAAGGGCGAGATAGGGCCGTCCCAGGAGATCGTCTTTCCGGTAGCCCCATGCTTCGATCTTGCTGTTGACGTAGGTGAACCGTTGTTCAGTATCGAGGGTATAAATGACATCGTTGGCGTTCTCGAGCAAGTTTTCAAGATACTGCTTGGTCTCTTCAATTTCGCGTGTGCGTTCTCGTACTTTAAATTCCAACTCTTCCCGGTACGTCTCCAGCTGTCGTTCGAGCCGCTTCCGGTCGGTGATATCCCGCAACTGCACCATCACCATCAGCTGATCGGCTGCTCCGACCAGGATTAAGTCCATTTCCGCCGGAATTTCCAGTCCGCCTGCATGGCGTACCATGATTTCCTGCGTGGATATTTTCCGCTGGTCCGACACGATGCCGTTCAGCCATCCGCGCAATGAATCGTGATAACCGGGCAGAACGACTTCGAGCAGGCTGCGGCCGACCACGTCCGCCTCGGCATACCCCAGTACCTGCTCCTCACGTTTATTGACGGCAACGATCATGCCGTCGGAATTCACCATAAAGACTGAGTCCGCCACCAAGTCGAACAAGGATTTGTAGCGCGCCTGCGATGCCACGAGCTGTTGCGTCCGCTCCGACACGGCCTGTTCGAGCTTCGCCGTGTATTCCTGCAGTTGCTGCTCAAGCCGGCGCCGTTCGGTCACATCGCGCACAAAGGCGCGCGAGTGAACCAGCCCGCCCCGCTCTTGATCGATCAGCGCCGTCGCGTGAATCTCCACATCGATCGGGTGACCGTCTTTGGCCAGAAACACCGTCTCCATCGTACTGCGCCCCTGCGCTATCAAACGTTCCAAATATTGCAAGACGAGCGGCTCCTGGCCGCGCGGCACGAGATCCCACAACTTCATCGACAACATTTCATCGAGGCTGTACTTCAACTTCTCGATCCCTGTCTTGTTCACATGGACGAACCGGCCGTTCCGATTCAATTGATAGATCATCTCCGGGGAATGCTCGATCAAATCACGGAATTTTTCTTCTAATCGACGCACATCGACCACGCGCTGTTCGATCTGCCCAAACGACCGCTGGAGATTCTCCGCCATCTGGTTGAATGCATCGGCGAGCCCTTCAATCTCATCGCCGGTCTTCAACTCCAGGCGGCGGTCCAATCGTCCACCTCCGATTTCACGCACCCCATCGTGTAACAATTGAATGGGACGAGCGATCCGGCGCGCGACGAACAACCCGGTCCCCCACAACACAGCCAGCACGAGCAATCCATAGAGCAACACTTTCGCCACAAGTTCGGCGAGCGGCGCATAGGTCTCCTGGGGATCCTGCCGCACCACGGTGATCCACTGATGTCCTCCAAGGCTCCCTGGAGACAAACTTTCGCCGAATCGGACCGGCGCAAATCCGATCAACGCGTTTTGACTCCCATGTGAATCGTCAGCGGCGACTGTCCAACCGGCCTTCAGCCCATCGAGGGCACGGACCAACTCGGGTTTCATCGTATGCTCTTCCGGAGCCAGGACCGGGCAAATCACCGGCGCACCATCGGAGCTGAATAGCATCGCGTGGCCGGTGGCGCCAATGGTAATCTCCGCAATCGCATGAAAAATCGTGTCCCGGCGCAGCAGAATGGTGACTGCCCCGATCACCGTTCCCTTGGTATCGTCCAGGATGGGTTCCGCCACCACAGCCACATGGGTTCCGAACGCTGGATCGAAGGCGATCTCGCTCACATAGCCCTTGAGACTTCCCCCCTTCACCACCGCTTGCCACCACGGCGTCTGCCCGTAAAAATATTCGACTTGCGGGATAGAGCTGAGCACCAGCGCCCCTTGCTGGTCGGTCACCAGAATCCCGACATAGTCAGATTTACGGATGTCGTGCCACCGGATGAGATAGTCGGTGGCGATGCGATTGATGAAGATGGGAAATTCGCTTTGCCGATCCCGCTTGCGCCACCGCTGCTGCCAATCCTTGATCATGCCCTGGATGCGTTGCGCATCCTTTCCCTCGTACGTGCGGTTGGCTTCGGTGACGGCGGTGCGGAGGAAGGGAGCCGTGCCAAGTTGCTGAGCCTCATTCATCCCGCGACTGACCTGCATTTCGATACGGCGAGCGGCTTCGACGGCGGCTTCCTTGAAGTTGGCGCCGGTGATTTCGCGAAGCGCGCGCCGCTCCTCGACGTAGGTGAGTGCAAGCAGAAGGGTCAGAGGCAGAAGTCCGACCAGCACGATCGCCGTGATGATCTTCCGCTGGAGACTATGAGACCGACTCCAGAGTGTCATGGGTGGGTCCCAAGCAGGACGCGATAGCCCGTGAAGCGTAGCTCACAGGAATAAGAGCGTATGGCAAATGGCTGATAGCTGGTGGCAACGATGCCCCCTCGCTATTTCCACACCATCCGCTATTGGCTATACGCTATAGGCTCTTTACTTCAAACGGACGCCTAACTCCCCTTCAACATCCTCCCGGAGGCTCCCGGCCAGAGCAACAGCAACGGACTCGCAACGAAGATGGATGAATAGGTTCCGAAGATCACACCCCCCAACAGGGCGAGAGAGAAGTCGTGCAACACCTCTCCCCCCGCCAGCGTCAGAGGAATCAATACCAACACAACGGTCAAACTGGTAACGATCGTGCGGCTCAAGACTTGGTTGACCGCATTGTTGATAATCGTCTCTTCAGTCTCCCGCCGCCGCATGCGCAGATTTTCTCTGATACGGTCGAACACGACGACCGTATCCGTCATCGAATAGCCGGCTAACGTCAGCAAGGCCGTCACGACGAGCAAGGTAATTTCCTTGTCCAGGAGATAAAAAGCGCCCAACACCGCCAACACGTCATGAAAGGTCGCCAAGGCCGCGGCAATACCGAAACGAAGCTCGAACCTCGCCGCGACGTAGAGAATGATCCC
>JANOJM010000180.1:0-3871 GCA_031418735.1 Nitrospiraceae bacterium
GGCCAGAACCTTTCCTTCTACCGGTTTCTCCTTGGCCGTGTCTGGGATAACCAGTCCTCCGGCGGTCTTTTCCTTGGCCTCCGACGGTTCGATCAGTGCCCAATCCTGTAACGGTTGAAGTCCCATGATGATGATTTCTCCTCCTGTGGTTCAAGAGCCAGCACAGGCTACGTCGTTCTGAAGGTGGCGTCAACTCCCCGATACGGAGGGGGTGGCCTGTTTACTCCTCTTGCTCACGCAACGCGCGAGCACAGGTGACCAATCAGGCTACCCGTAGTTTTCTCCTTCGCCAGATGCTAAAACATATCTCCAATTTCTCAGCGCCCTGAACAAGAAAAGGACGGTCCATGTCTTTGTCGATTGAGAAGTCGTCGTCCGATGAGTTAGCGCGGGAAGTGGCCCGACGGCGCACCTTTGCCATTATTTCGCATCCTGACGCAGGAAAAACCACGCTGACGGAGAAACTTCTTCTCTACGCCGGCGCAGTACACCTGGCCGGGGCGGTTCATGCACGGTCGCATCAGCGTGCATCGAAATCTGACTGGATGGAACTGGAGCAGGCGCGCGGGATTTCGATCACCTCCACTGCCCTCCAATTCGACTATCAAGGTGTGCGGGTGAATCTGCTCGATACGCCGGGCCACCAGGACTTCAGCGAAGACACCTACCGAACTCTTATGGCAGTGGATAGCGCGGTCATGGTGCTCGATTGTGCCAAAGGCATCGAACCCCAGACCAAGAAACTATTCGCCGTCTGCCGCAAGCGCAACATCCCGATCATGACCTTCATCAATAAGATGGATCAGCCCGGGCGCCATCCATACGAACTGCTTGAGGAGATCGAGCAGACCTTGGGCATGACGGCGGTCCCGTTCAATTGGCCCATCGGAGAAGGGTCCGGCTTTCTGGGGCTCTACGACCTTCAAGACCCCCAAGTGCTTTTCTTCCAGCGGACACTCCACAACCAGAAACGGGCGCCGATGCGGATAGAAACCTTTCCCCACCCAAGCCTGGCTGAAACACTTGGCGAGGCCTATGGCCCACTACAAGAAGAGATTGCCTTGTTGACCGGCGCTGGCACAAAGTTCGACCGCGACCGCTTTCTCGCAGGCCAACTCACGCCGGTTTTCTTTGGGAGCGCCCTCACCAACTTCGGCGTCGAGCCATTTTTGAACGGGTTCCTCAGGCTTGCGCCACCGCCGGGACCGCGAATGAGTTCGGAAGGACCGGTGCAGCCGACAGAGGAGCAGTTCTCCGGTTTCGTGTTCAAGATTCAAGCAAATATGGATCCACAACATCGGGATCGGATGGCGTTTTTACGCATCGTGTCTGGCCGCTTCGAGAAGGACATGATGGTTCATCATGCGCGGTTGGACCGAAAAATCAGAATGACGCGACCACACCGGCTATTCGGCCGTGAGCGGGAGACGATTGAGGAAGCCTACCCAGGCGATGTCGTCGGGTTTGTGAACCCAGGACTCTTTGCCATCGGCGATACCCTCAGCTCCGGCAGTCCCCGCTCCTTCGATGCGATTCCGTTATTTCCCCCGGAGTGCTTCGGCGTACTTCGAAGTCAGGATCTCACGAAGCAGAAACAGTTCCAGAAGGGACTCCAGCAGCTCGAAGAAGAAGGTGTCATGCAGGTGTTCTATTCACCCGATCACGTCCGACGGGAGCCGGTCCTGGCCGCCGTGGGAGAACTCCAATTCGATGTCGTCGCCTCACGCCTTGAAACCGAATATGGGGTCAAGACCCTCGTCGAGCGGATGCCCTTTATCCTGGCCCGCTGGGTGAGCGGCGACCCCGATGCAATCGCCAGGATCTATTGGCCGCAGGACACACGCCGGCTCGTAGACAAGGACGGCAAGATGGTGATGCTCTTCGGCTCAGAACGGCTGCTCGCCTACTGCATGAAAGAATATGCCTCCCTCAAGTTTCAATTGAGAGAGGAAGTTGGAGCAACAGAACGCTAATCGAGAAATGAGCATATAGCCTATAGCTTATGGCCAGAATAAAGCAGACGATCTACCTTCGTACGAGTATGCACGTAGTTGAAGGCAAACGAGTGCAGCGTCTATCCTCTGAGAAAACCTACGTTTGACTCATTGATTTTCTCTCATCGCCTACAGTCTCCCCGCGTGTAACCAATAACTTCTCGCACCACGCCTTATTTACAAGATGTTTGAACTGACCGTCTCTCTGATGCGGAGGCATAGGCCTTGCGTACCAGCTCTGTAACAGGACGAATAGTTGGCCTGCCTGCTGCCGGTGAGAAATTATGGGAATGTCCGTATGAACTGGGTAAGAACCATCGCCGCTGTGCTTGTGCTGTGGTCTAGTACGGCTTGGAGTGCCACGTTGACCTGGAACGCCAACAGCGAACCGGACCTGGCAGGATATCGTGTCTATCAATGCAGTCAACTACCTTGCAGCAGAGCATCTGGCAACGCATCGTCTCTCGCCACACTGGGAACGGTGACAAGCTTCAATATCGGGACGCCCCTGGTCACTCAGTACTATTTCATTACGGCCTATGACTTTGCCACTAATGAGTCGACCGAGAGTGGCCTCGCAACCTTCACACCCACCGGGTCTCCTCCGCCTGTAGTGCCACCGGTTATCGGGGCGAGTCCGACGAGCCTCTCCTTCACTGCAACCCAGGGCGGCGCCAACCCTGCGACCCAGACCTTGAGTATCAGTAACATAGGGGGCGGCCCACTCAACTGGACCACCAGTGAAAATGCCACCTGGTTGACCTTGAGTCCTGTTTCTGGGACTGGAAACGGCACCGTGACGTTGACGGTGACTACCGGCAACTTGACGGCTGGCAGTTATAGTGGCGCTGTGACAGTGAATGCTCCCGGGGCCTCCTCGATGACTGTGCCAGTGACGCTCACTGTTGCAACAATTCCCGTACCACCGGCTATTGGGGCGAGTCCGACGAATCTCTCCTTCGTTGCAACACAGGGTGGCGGCAACCCGGCGCCTCAAACCTTGAGCATCAGTAATACAGGGGGAGGCTCGCTCACCTGGAGCGCCTCTGACAATGTCGACTGGTTGGCGCTGAGTCCGGTCACTGGCACAGGCAATGGCGTTGTGACGGCGACTGTGACAACTGGCGCCAGAACAGCCGGAACCTACAATGCCAACATCACGCTCAATGCCATCGGAACTTCCCCGGTGACCGTGCCAGTAACACTCACCGTCACCACTTCCCCCCCACCGCCTCCGCCACCGACCCCGATAGCACCGCCGACCCCTAGAGGCCTGCGCATAAGCCCCCTACAGTAGGCCAGCCTGGTATTGAAGCAGGAACGCGTTGATCTGGTTCATCTGGTTTGTTTCGTTCATTTGGTTTATCTCGTTCAACCAAACAGACCAGATAAACAAGAGAGACCATCCGACTGTCGCGCTTCATGCACCGTCGAAACCAGAATCTCGCCACTTCTCTAACAGAGTGATTCGCCGTACCAACTGTGCAACGGTCGCCTGATCGACCTTACCGCCGGTTCGCTTGATGAGTTCCGCATTGAGCCGGCGATGATCGATACCGGCCTTTCGGGCCACGGCGCCGACAAGGGAGCGATGTTGGTCCCGCAATTCATTCTTCTTGTCATGGAGCGGCACTGACGGCCCTGCAACATCCTTGCTCTCGCCGGATAATTCCAACTCATCTCCCCCGATCAAGGCATCCACCCTGGCCACCCCGTGCAAGGGGATGTACTCTTTCAATGAAGTCGCGGCCGTACCGAACAGGGTACGCTGCATGGAAGGCATGATCTCTTCCAATACATGGTCGCGTTCGGCCTTAATGCGTTTGGCATAGTAAACGAGGGTCGCGTCCTTCGGCAGGTAGAGCCAGGCCCGCTGC
>JANOJM010000181.1:0-3318 GCA_031418735.1 Nitrospiraceae bacterium
CCGAACGAGGCAGGCGATGAGCCATTCTTGATGGCGCAGCGTTGTCCCAAGGCGATCGTTGCGGTGGGCGCCGATCGCTATGAACTCGGCGACTGGGTCTTGGAGCGATTTCCGATCGATTGTCTGATACTCGACGACGGATTTCAGCACCAGGGACTTTATCGAGATGTGAATCTCTTGCTGGTCGATGCCACAGATATAGCGGGACTCGCGGCCCTGGCGCCGGCAGGTCGGCTCCGGGAACCGCTGCGGGCGGCGGCGCGCGCGACGGCGATTGTCGTTACAAGAGCAGACGTGCTGGCTCAGGTATCAGAAGTCTGTCGCAAGCTGAAGGCAACGCTTGGCTTTATCCCGGATCCAATCCAGGCGGTCTTTCGTCCTGAGAGTCTGGTGTCGGTGGTGACAGGGGACTCCCAGCCGCTTTCTTGGTCCAAGGGAAAGACCGCGTTGCTCTGTAGCGGCGTGGGACATGCCGGATCGTTTCGCTCACTCGTCGAGCGAATGGGGATGAGGGTTCTGGATGAAGTGGCCTATGTCGATCACCATGCCTATACGAGCCAGGATGTCGAGAACCTGAGCGCCAAGGCGACCGAGCTTCAGGCTGAGCTGGTTGTGACGACAGAGAAGGATGCCTGCAAGTTGGCATCACTGCTCCGACCTACCGATAGCTGGTGGGCCGTCCGACTGAGTACATCCGTGACCGTGGGGGAAGATCGATTGAAGAAGTTGGTTCTCGGGGTTGGTGAGAAGGTGAGATGAGAGGGATAGGCGAGACAGAGGATGGTTCGAAGTTCCAGGTTCGAGGTTCAAAGTTGGAAGTTTTCGGAACCCCAAACCTCGAACCCCGAACTTCGAACTTCGAACTTTGGATTTCGCGCATCGTTGTTGCGGAGGTTTGTGGATAAAGAAGCCATCAAAAAAATTCTTGTGCGTGGACCCAACTGGCTTGGCGACGCGGTGATGTGCGAGCCTGCGCTCCGTGGATTGCGGAGGCTATTTCCCGATGCGCAGATCACATTGTTGGTCAAACCGGCTGTGGCCGATTTGTTCACGGGGCATCCGGCGTTGACGCGCGTGCTGATCTATGACAGCAAGGGGCGTCATGCGGGGCTCTCCGGGAAGTGGGCGCTGGCCGGGCAGTTGCGGAGGCAGGGCTTTGATCTGGCGGTCTTATTTCAGAATGCGTTCGAGGCGGCCTTTCTCACATTCCTGGCCGGTGTGCCTCGGCGGTATGGCTATGCGACAGACGGACGGAGTCTGTTGTTATCCGATCCAGTCGCTGTGCCGGATCGCAGCCTGCTCATCCATCAAGTCCGCTATTATTGGGACCTGTTGAAGCCGCTGGGCCTCACGGGCGATCCCCCCGCGCCGGAACTTGTCGTCTTTCCTGAAGAGGAACAGGCGATGGCGGGGCGATTTGCGCAGAGTGGATTGACCGCCACAGATGTCGTCGTCGGGATCAACCCTGGTTCGACCTATGGCGAGGCCAAACGCTGGTTACCAGAACGGTTCGCGGACGTCACCGAGCGGCTGTGCCGAACGATCCGCGAGTCTCGTGACCGACAGGTCGGTGTGGTCATTTTGGGGGCCAAGGGGGAAGAGCCTTTGGGCCAGGAGATTGCTGCGCGTCTGTCGTCGCGAACCCTGGTCTTGTCCGGGGCGACGACGATCCGGGAACTCATGGCGGCAGTGAAACGGTGCAGTGTGCTTCTGACGAATGACACAGGTCCGATGCATATGGCCGCTGCGTTTCAGGTCCCGGTGGTCGCGATCTTCGGGCCGACCGATTGGCGGACCACGTCGCCCTTCGGGAACGCCCATGCCATTGTACGGGAGCCGGTCGATTGCGCTCCCTGCTTGTTGCGGGAATGTCCCATCGACCATCGGTGCATGACCAGGGTGACCGTCGATCAGGTCTACGAAGCGAGTCTGTCTGGTCTATCTGGTCTATCTGGTCTGTCTGGTCGAAGAGGTCTATCTGGTGCGGACCGGACAGACAAGACAGACCTCCCCAACCAGATAGACCAGACGCACATGCTCGACGGCGTTACCGTGTTCCTGGATCGAGATGGAACGTTGAACTACGATCCAGGTTATTTGAAAATTGCCGCTGAGCTGAAGTTGTTGGCAGGGGTCGGGCCGTCTCTGGCGCGGTTGAAAAGGGCTGGGGCGAAACTCGTCGTCGTGACCAACCAGTCCGGTGTCGGACGTGGAATCTTGACCCTCAAGGATCTGGAAGCCATCCATGCCAGATTGCAAGGGCTGTTGGAGCTGGAGGACGCAGCGCTTGACGCGATCTATTTTTGTCCGCACCATCCTGACGATGGCTGCCGCTGTCGCAAACCGAACGTGGGAATGGTGGAACGGGCTGTGTCGGAGTTGCAACTGGATTTCCGTCGTTTCTATTTGATCGGCGATCACGCACGCGACATACAACTGGCACATCGGGTGGGCGCGAAGTCTATTCTCCTGACGCCAGGGTTAGTGGACGCGCAGTCGGTGGAGAGGCTCAAGGTTGAACAGGCCATGCCGGATGCTGTAGCGAAGTCTATGACCGAGGCAGTGGACTGGATCTTGGCCGATGCGGCGAAGAGCGCGAAAGGGCGCGACGAGCGGGAAAGGCGAGAGAGGCAAGAGTCGTGAAACTCGTCGATCTTGCGCGTCACGCTTGTCTCGCATTTCCCGCCAGTCTCGCGTGGCATATATGATGCCGGACTATCGCCGAATCTTGTTGATCAAGCCGAGCTCACTGGGTGACATCGTGCATGCGATGCCGGCCTGTGCGGCCATTCGACGGGCCTATCCCAAGGCTCGACTGACCTGGCTGGTCAAGCGCCAATGGGCTGGTCTCGTCGAGCGGATCGAGGGGGTGGATCTGGTCTGGCCGGTAGAGTCGACATTCAAGGGGTGGCTCTCTCAGGTGCCCGCTCTTCGTAAAGAGCGCTTCGATCTCGTCCTGGATCTTCAAGGCCTCTTTCGGAGCGCGGCCATCGGGTGGCTCAGTGGATCTCCTCTGCTGGTGGGATTTGCCAATGGGCGAGAGGGGAGTCCCTGGTTCTATTCGAGGCGCGTGCCGGTTCCACAATTGGAGATGCATGCGGTCGATCGCTACCTGCTTGTGGCACAGGCTGTGGGAGCTGTGGAGGCCGGTATGCCGGAGTTTCGTTTCCGCATCCCGCAAACCGATTATGAGGAGGTCGATCGCCTGTTGAGCCGATCCGGTGTGACGCCTGGAACGAGTTGGGTGGCGATGAATGTCTCTGCCCGGTGGCCGACCAAGCGGTGGCCGGCTGCGTCGTTTGCCGAAGTTGCAGATCG
>JANOJM010000182.1:0-1997 GCA_031418735.1 Nitrospiraceae bacterium
GATGCATGTCTTTCACACCAGGGAAGGCCATCGACCGGACTTGGCGGATTTGCCGGAGAATAAACGGTGGCGCAGTCGAAGGATCGGCGCAGGCATTGGGGACCCGGGCCCATGCGGGAAAATCCTCGTCCGGGGAGAGCCGGGGTGGGACATCATCCCCGAGCTCGCTCCGAAGCCCGGTGAATGCATCATCGATAAGCCCGGCAAAGGCTCGTTTTGGGCGACCGATCTCGAGATGCTGTTGCGGCTTCGCGGGATCGCCAATATCGCTCTGGCAGGAATTACCACCGATGTCTGTGTCCACACCACCATGCGCGAAGCCAATGACCGGGGCTTTGAATGTCTCTTGCTGGAAGATTGTTGCGGCGCGACCGATCATGGGAACCATCAGGCGGCGCTCAAGATGGTCACAATGCAGGGTGGAGTCTTTGGCGCCGTGGCGAAATCCGATGCCTTTGTAGAGGCACTCTCATGACGAACCCTGTTCCGCCAGACTTAGAAGTCCTGGGCATGACCAAGCGTTTCGGACCGTTGGTGGCCTTGAAGGACGTCAATTTTCGGCTGCGGCCAGGCCGGTTTCATGCGCTGCTCGGTGAAAACGGCGCCGGCAAGAGCACCCTGGTGAAATGCATTATGGGCTATTACCATCCCGAGGAAGGGAAAATCCTGTTGGATCAGCATCAGGTCACGGTTCGTAGCCCCCGTGACGCCCAAGGATTCGGAATCGGGATGGTCTACCAGCAGTTCACCCTGATCCCCAACATGACGGTCCTCGAAAACCTGGTGATCGCCAAAGCGAAGTTGAGCCCCATCATCAATTGGTTGGCAGAAGAGCGACAGCTGACGCAGTTCATGGAAAAGATGCCGTTCAAGATTTCTCTTGCAGCTCGCGTCAGTTCACTGGCAGCAGGAGAGAAACAAAAAGTTGAAATTCTCAAGCAACTATTCTTGCAAAACCGCATTCTCATTCTGGATGAACCGACGTCCGTCCTGACGCCGCAAGAGGCGGATGAAGTCTTAGGCCATCTCCGAGCAATGACGCGAGCCCAACAGATCAGCGTCCTGATCATTACCCACAAGCTGAGAGAAGTCGTGACATTTGCAGACGAGGTCACGGTGTTGCGCAAAGGGCAATTCGTGGGGTCCGGACTTGTGTCGGATCTGACAGTGGCTCAGATGGCCGAAATGATGATGGGATCTGAATTCACAACCAAACCGAAGGAGCGCAGCGCACCTCCAGCCAAGACGCCCAAACTAGCTATTCACGATCTTCGGGTGCATGACGATGCCGGTGTGGAGGCTGTCCGGGGGCTGCATGTCACCATCCATTCAGGTGAAATCGTGGGGGTTGCCGGTGTATCGGGCAATGGACAGCGAGAACTGGTTGAGGTACTGGCCGGACAACGCCAGGCGGTCGCAGGCAAAATCCTGGTGCAGGGCATGCCATTTGAGCCGACCCGCGAACAGATTGTGCGTCATAAAATCTATTGTTTGCCGGAAGAACCGCTCCAGAATACCTGCGTGGGGAACATGAGCCTCGCAGAAAATCTGGCGTTTCGCAATTTTGATCGGGTACCCCATGCCGTGGGTGGCTGGCTCATCAATCAACACATGATACGCCGTAGCGCACAGAGTTTGATCGAACAATATAATATCAAGCCGCCGTATCCCCACCTTCCGATCCGATCTCTTTCCGGCGGAAATGTGCAGCGTGCGGTCCTGGCGCGAGAACTCTCCGACGGAGTGGAGATTTTGATCATAGCGAATCCATGTTTCGGGCTCGATTTCTTGGCCACGGATGAAATTCGCCTGCAGATTGTCGCCGCGCGCAATCGTGGGACGGCTGTCCTTCTGTTGAGTGAAGACCTCGACGAGATCCTGGAACTGGCCGACCGTACCGTGGTGATGTTTAACGGTCAACTGGTCTATGAAACGACGTCGTCCGGCGCCGACCTCGCGCTCATCGGACGGCACATGACAGGACATGCGGCATGAAC
>JANOJM010000183.1:0-17447 GCA_031418735.1 Nitrospiraceae bacterium
TGCTCGCGGAACGCGCACGATAGGGATGTGCTCGTTCGACGCGCGCAATCGAGGATCGACCAGGCCCACTACCCTTGAGTGGAAACGAGCGAGCTTGGAGGGCCAAGCGAGGGCAGACTAGACGGTCTCCTGTGCTCGTGCAACGCGCGGCCTCGGAAGGCCCTCGTTGGACGCGCGCAGTCGGAGACCATCAGACCACCTTCCTCTTAAGTCGCCCGGTCTTTTGATCCCCTGCTGGGTTTGCCAATCTGGCAACAAGACAGACTAAATAGACCAGACAGACTAACGCGCCCATTGCCGCGCGTTACGGCCCCTGACCGCTATTCCCCCTACTAATGCCCAATAGTTATCCCCCGTGGAGTCTTGTATCTTTCCACGACGTGTTTGGCGGTAGCCTATTGTCCTGGAAATGGGGGCAATGGAATGTTCACCGTGCCACAACAGCTTTATCGTAGACACCGAGGAGGTGATGTTGGCGTTCGGAATAGTGCTGGGTTACATGGGGATACTCTATTTCGGCGCGATTATCGTTCCTGGAATCGGTCTTTCCGGACAGCTGTTGGCGCAAGTGCCTGGCAATTTTCTGGATTGGGCCCATGCGCCGGGCTATGGAATCTTGGCCCTGTTGCTGACTCGCGGCCTGCAGCGGCGCGCATGGCCACTGGCCTATGCACTTCCGGTCGCAGCAGCTGCAGCCTTAGTCTTCGGTCTCTGGACCGAAGTGTTCCAAGGCTCGATTCAAGGCAGAGAATCTAACGTTGATGATCTGGTGGTGGATGCGATCGGAATCGGTATTGCGGCGACGATGATGCTCTCTGCTACAGTACGAAACAGGATCGTTTTAAGACCCTGCCTTGATTCTTTTCTTTCGTTCTGGCGCGCGAGTTCTCTTGTCTCTCTCGTTCGTCGAACCAAATAAACCAGAAAGACCCGATAGACCAGACAGACCAAACGAACCAGCTCCCCGCCACGCGCCGCGAAACTATCATGGCGTGAAACGTCAGGCGTGTGGCGCAAGAACCAGATCAATACGAAGTAAGGTATGAGGGCAGGCTTTTAGGCTGAGCAATCGGAAAAGATCCCCTTTGGCTGCCCCTACCTTCAATCCAACTGTACGACTGTGACAATAATACTTGGGATTGTCGGTTCACCATCTGGTGCGATCGCCTCTAGACCCATGCCTTCCTCGATTGTCTGTGCTGCCATCACAATATTCAGTGTATCGCCTCGATTGAGAGGCAACACAGAGTTCATGATGGCCACAGTCTTTTCCTCCGGGTCGATTAACACAGCCCGTATGTTCGAGTTCGGCACATCGATGTTATTCACCCTGAGCCAAAGATCGATCCACCGGGGAGTGGCGCCTCTCACCTTACCAACCTGCGGACCTGCGATGATCAGGTACATGCCGGACTGTTTGATGATGATGTCGCCTTTGTCGAAATCTATCGTGTGGACGTTTCCACCGGCATCTGATTGCGCGTCGAATAGAACTTCGACAGGTTTTAAGGTCGTAATTCTTTGAGTTTTGTTCGAGGAAAATTGACCGAAGGCCTTTCTGTAATCGCGACCGCCTTGATTTCGCTCGTTGTCATCGCGTGGTGCCATTTAGTATTTCACCTCCTCTGCTAGATCAGATTGAGAATCAATGGAAGACGTTTCATACGGTTTATCAACGATGTCTTTGAAGGAACGAGTCTCACGGGAATAGGTTTGAAGCAGCTCGATCAAGTAACTGACCTTCATTCTGCACACATCGTATTTCGGGAACTCCATCGTCCCGTCCGCTTGTTGCTCTACAGATATTTCGCCAAGATAGTTAACGACACCATCCACCCGATTCACCATGTCAGGGTCGAGCACATCATTTGCGGCAGTGAGGATACTTCTCACTGATTGCAACACACGCCCCAACTTGGCTTCATCCCTCCTGAGCTCGGAGAGCGTCACAGACTGCATCCACATCGGTTTCTCGTCATCTTTCAATCCCACGGTCAAGTTATAGTGAGTGATCGATCGTTTCGTGACGCTCATGGTGAAAAGCGTGAGCTGAAAGAGTTGCTTCAGATGCTTGGCAGCATAATCCATCCGTTTATGCCTCAGTGCCTCCTGAGATTCTATGATTTGGTCGAGTCGTATCTGATTACGTTTTGACAAATAATGAAAGAATATCGCCAAGAGCACGCCGATAACTACATCCACAAGCAGGAAAAGCGTTGGTGAAAGGTCACACTTTAGGCTGTAGTCAAATCGTCCACAGGTAGGATCATCCGGACTGGAACCGAACACGAGATAGGGAACGAACGTTCCTGAGACAAATCCTGAAAAAATAACCGCTGCAAGAACTTTGGGTTTCTGACACCACTCCCAGATAGGCATGGGCATGAGTGTGTGAACTGCCATGATCTATTCCCGAGCATTGAAGGCGAGTTTCTGGAACAGTATTCTTAATTTATTTGGAAAGCAACCATCGAGGCGGGGGCGCAGTTGCGCGCGGCATTCATGCCGCAGGTCATGTGATACGTCTCCAGAAATCCCACGAAACCAAAAGGACGTGAAGCGTCAGGTGTGATGGCGGAGAAATGTTTAATGTTCAGTGATCAATGGTGAATGGTCGGGATGAACGGCGAGAAAAGCGGCAGACCGCCTCGCGAATGAGGCTTGTCGGACAATTCTTCAATTAGTAAATTGAAAAGACTCCCGACCCATTTTCTTCGACCCAGATCGAGAATGTGTTCCGCAGGCTTCGGAGCCAGCAACTCCACAATGGGCATGCCGAGATCGGAGACGAACCGGGCATGCTCGGCATACTGTGCGGGATCCCAACATGGTTTCTGTATTTTCTCCGTGTCCTTCATAGGTCCACACTCAGCTCTGATCAACAATCTTCTTGATGCGAGGTCAGTTCGCAGTTCTGATGATCGATGTGGTATCCATTTGAGCACGCGTACCGAAATTTACAGACCGTGCATGTTTGAGCGTCTTGACCCATCCTGTGGTCACATCCACCACGATTTCTGCATGGTCTTCCATGGAAATCGATTTGGGAAATTCTCCCTCCGGTGGTGCTTTCCCCACCCGTGCACTCATCTCCTTGAGCATTGATTCAAGAATCCGTGATACTTGCTTGGGATCGGCCACTTGGCTCCACGTAATCACGGCTTGGCCCGCCTGCCTATCGAACGTTTTCAACGCCATGTTTGCATGGGTCGGGAACGCATTACCGCCGAGGGGATTTGGGAACAGGTCCTCGTACTCGAATGGTGTGTTGTGGGCATACCCTCTTCCGAGAACTTTAAAATAGATCTGTGCCTCGCGGGCACAGATCTCTTCGACCTGCGCTTTGGTTCCCAGCATGGATTCCCATTGTGCCCGCAAGCTGGACATGCGTGCGTTGTCAGGTTTCTTTTCCTGTAAATCTTTGGCTGCAGCGAGGGCATCCAGGGATTTCAGTGCCGCGGTTTTGAGCCCCTTCCAGTTCTGGACGCCTCGAATGGCTCCGTGGGCATCGATCTCTAGAATAATCTGGCGTCCTTGCATAAGATTGACCACTTGTCCGAGAAAGGAATGTTCAGCCTGAGAAGGAGCGTCGAACGTGGTTTTGCCTGCGGTCCAGCCGACAAGATATCCCTCGTCATTGGCACTGAGTACTTCAAGCGTAAAGTCAGTGTGCGTCTTCCCTGTTATTGTCGACCTGCCATCGGCGGACTTCACGCGTGCCCGCGTGATTTCGAGATGAACGATGTCTCCTTTTTTCCAGTGAGGCAAGATCTCAACAGAGTGGTTTTGGGCATCGGCGAGCCCGAACAGCGGCAAGCAGATGAGAAGAAGAATTATCGAGCGAACAGTTGCCGCGCGCATAGCGTGTTCAAGCGTGTAAGGAATGGCTGAGGCCATTCTACGATGCCACGTCAGTCTGGTCCATCCCTAGGGTGTCTTGGGAATCGAGGCAGCTCAGCCTGTTCCCTTTCTTTCTTGAAAGAGTATGATAGCCAAGTTACTCAGTTCACACGGAGGCCGCTATGAAATCATTTCAACTGCTCACCTTGACCTTGGGGCTGTTGCTCACAGGCACGACCCTCGCCTCGGCGGAAATTTTGGCCCTGATCAACTATGAGAGTAAACCCAACCAGCCAGTGAGATGGGAAGGGATTGCGATCATGGACATTGATCCTGAGTCTGGGGACTTTGGAAAGATCCTGATGGAAATTCCGCTTCCGTCTGACCTTGTGGCGCACCACATTTTTTTCAATCGGGATCGGAGCAAAGCCTATGTCACAGCCTTAGGGAAAAGCCTGCTGCACGTGATCGACCTCACGAAGTTTCCCTACCGGCTTCGCGCGATCGACGTACCGGAATGCCTGGCCGGTGAGGATCTCGTCGTCTCAGAAGATAACAAGACCTGGTATCTCACCTGTATGGGTTCGAGTAACGTCATTGTGGGCGACGCGCTCACGGATAAGCCGATCAAAGCGGTCAGTGCGGCTGAGCCGTCCGTGGCGACGATTCTGTATCCCCATGGGATTGCGATTCACAATGGCATCGATCGCATCCTCGTCACCAGCACCGTCAAGCCAGATATGTCCGACGCGGGTGAGTCGGTCACGGTGTTGGAGGCCAGTACCGGCAAGGTGCTCTCGACGCACAAAATTGGGTCGAAGCCGGCTCCGGCTAAATCGGCCCCCGTCGAAATCATGTTCAGCCCGAAGGCGAATCCTCCAGTCGTGCACATCACCAATATGATGGAAGGGACGTTGTGGGCTGGGGTTTGGGATCCGAAGAGCAAGGCCTTCTCGTTCCATGAGATCGATGACTTCGGACCACGGCAGCAAGGCATGCCGTTGGAAATGCTCTACAACGCGAAGGGGGACCGCTTGTTCGTCACCACGGCGAAGCCGGGATTCGTCAATCTGTACGACAACAGCAATCCGCTGCAGCCGAAGTTTCTTAAAACGATCGCCGCCGCTGCCGGGGCTCACCATAGCGTGCTGTCGCCCGATGAACGGTACCTCTTTGTCCAGAATAGCCTGCTCAATCTGGAAGGCATGAGCGATGGGTCCATTACGGTGATCGACCTGAAGCATGACAAGGTGCTGGGCAGCATCGACACCCTGAAAGCGCAGGGGTTCAATCCCAATTGCATCATGCTGCTGCCGAATCACTTTCAGCCAGGCGGCTTGCGGGCGAGCCTGGTTGTCGAGTGAATCGGGGGTAAGATTGGATAGAGTCAACCGTGGAACATGTGCCTACATGATTTTGCAGGCACGTGTTTCGATGTGGGCATCGAAAATGATAGCTATGAGCGAAGGGGTGTGAAGAACGGATCGGTTTGTGGTAAACGCAGTCGAACGAACCGCCATTTGACGGCAGGCCTCTTTCGAGATACTCGGCTCGATGGAGGGAGGACATGCGCACCGGGTAATACAGAATGTCCCTGTTGTCTCGCCCAGTCGCACGAACGCGCATTGTGAACAATGGTTCCTGACACCATCGGCTTTCCGATTTATTGCATCGTGTCGCATATTGGCGCGAAGTATTCCAGATCAATGGTCTTCTGCCCGGCAAGCCGTGGGTCGAGCAGTTCAGGAGCCTCGGCGGAAGTATTGAGAAAGCCGACCAGCATCTGGTTGTGGCGGGGCTGTTCCTCCACTTTGACGATATAGCGGTAGTTGCCGCGTTGCCGAGCAAGGTCGCGGATACTGCACAAGAGAAAGAATGATGAACCCACCGACGAGCCAATGGTCTTGATCTGAATCTCTATGATCGACGTTCTCGCCAGACGCTCGGTCTCGGTGATGACAATATCCATCTTTGGGTTGCCGAACCGCTTCGAATCAGAGCGGAAGCTCTGTGCGGCGGCGGGAAGGACTACAAGCAACGCCAGGATCATCGTTGCGAGTGCCCTTCCTGCCATGAACAAAGAAGAGCAACTTCGCAATGTTTTGATTGCCTGCGCGAGTCTCAAGAGGCTCCCTCAAAGTGTTGCTAAGGCAAATCTATCATTATTAACGGAAAGGGAACGAAGAAAGAGGGAGATTCTAGGTTTTCATCGTTAGCCGGTTCATGTGTATGTGAGGGACGGCCTGGTGGGTTTCGACGTGCGCGCGATCAACGAGGGGAGTCCGCGACCGCGTGTTCCGCGAGCAGGAGTGCATCTGGTCATGTCCCGAACCTTTCTTGATTCGAGTTCGCGGGCAGTTAGATTTTGAACCCGATTCGTTTGACCTTGGATTCTGGCTCCGCCATGAGTTCACGAATCGCCTCGAAGACGACCCGAAACTGGCTGTCGTATTTCTTTTCCAATTCATTGAGGCGTCGAGCAAGTCCTTTATTTGAGCCGATCAGCTCTCGAAGCTGAACGAACGCTCGCATGATGGCAATATTGACTTGGATGGCGCGCTCGCTATGCAGTACGCTTGAGAGCATCGCGACCCCCTGTTCTGTAAAGGCATAGGGGCGGTACTGTCTTCCACCTCTGTTCTTTGAGGTCACAAATTGTGACCTCAACGCGGTTGTTTCTTCGCTTGTAAGCTGGAACATAAAATCAACTGGGAATCGATTGGTGTTTCTTTTTACGGCTTGATTGATCGCTTTCGTTGGCACGCAATACAGCTTTGCCAGATCTGTATCCAACATTACTCGGTGTCCACGGATGAGTAGAATATTTCGCTCAACCTGTTCGCTCAGTATTGGCACGGCCATGTTCGTTTTCTCACTGGTAGGAAGGTACTTGTGTGCGCCACAGGAAAGCGCTGTCTCTGTTCTAACAAGTCAATGAGCAGAAAGTCGAAATGGAAGTATTTAGGAGAGATATAGATGGTGAGCATTTGTAGACAAAGAAAGAGCGGGTATTTACTTTCCCCGAGTCAACTTTGGCTATCTTAGGGTGGCGCGTCGAACGAGGCCGGACTTAACTCTTCACCTGCATTCAGCGAGGCGGCTGGTGTGGTCTCCACTGCGCGCATCGAGCGACCACTGCTCCACCGTGGGGGCTCTGCGAGCACAGAAACCATCTAGTCTTTCCTCTTTCCTTTAAGCTCGCCCGAGTTCTCTCTCCAGGAAGGGCACCCATGTTGGTCTAAGTGCGGCCGTCGAACGAGGCCCTTCGGAGGGCGCGCGTTCCGGGAGCACAGGACCAACGTGGGTGTCCGTTCTCCCTTTTATTATTGAATCGCCGAGAGCCGCCACTCCCCATCTTGGATTCGCATGAAGGTCCAGGCTTCGCCGGATTCGGTCGGCTTCTTTTCGCTGCCTTCGACGACATAGCCTGCTTCTCCGCGCTGCTTCGTCAGGGACACGTTATAGTCACGGGCACTCCAGCGAAGTCCTGCCGTCACGTACTGCGTCGCCTGTTCAGTCCAGGATTCCAAGATTTCCGCACGGAGGAGCACCACATCCTCCACATGGTTCCGGATTTCCTGGCTGGTATTGTCGGCTAGGGCGGCGCTGAAATAATTCAGCATCTCCGGCGTGACGAACTGCCTCAACTCGGTCAGATCCTGTTTGCTCCAGACCCGTTGAACGTCGATCAATAGTTGTTGGAAGGCTGCTTTGTCGGCGGCGGTGATGCTATCGACCGATAGTTTCTGTCTGGCTGTGGAGGACCGCCGTGCAAACGGATTGTCTTTGGATGGATCGCGGCCAGTGACTCCGGAAAAGTCAGGGAGGGAGGGTCGTTGTATTTTCAGGAAATAAAAAATCGTCGCAGCTGCCAGGAGCAGGAGGAGCAGAAGAATTCCGGCAGAGCCGAAATCTTCCGTTGGTTTGTTTGTTTCTGGAGCTGGCGCATCGGTCTCGGTGGTCTGCGCGGTACTGTTCGTCGCTCCCAAGAGCATCTCGCCGATCAACGATCCGGCGACTCCAGCTGCGACTCCAGCCGGCAGGGGAGAAGCTTTCAGAATGACGGTTGTTGTGTTCAAGGTCAGCTCTCCGTTATCAGTCTCGTGGGCCATCATGCGCCCGGCAGCATATCCTAGCAACAATAGCCTCTTGAAGATGAAAGATTTTTTGTTGGAGGTTACTTCGCTGGTAGGGCTGGTGCGGGAGGGGTTGACTACATTGATGAGTTACTTGAGGTATCCATGTGAAATGACTGAAGATAATAAGTTATAATGTTGCGGATTTCTGGGCAGCTTGGATCGCAAGCTCTTCAGGAATGAGATAGCGCCGTGGCCCCAAGATCGCCGTACCTATGCGCACCATGGTTGCACCTTCGGCGATGGCAATATCCATATCTTCCGACATACCCATGGAGAGCGTGTCGAGCTCATAGCCATCTTTCTTGAGCCGATCGTATAGCTCCCAGAGCATGTGGAACTGGCTGCGCTGCAGGGCCGTGGCCGTCGTAAGTTCCGGAACTGCCATTAATCCGCGTAATTTTAGGCGAGGGAGGCGCACGACATGGGCGGCCAGCTGGGCCAGTTCTTCAGGCGCGACACCGCTTTTATTCGCTTCTCCGCTGACATTCACTTGGAGGCAGATTTGCAAGGGCGGCAGCGATTCGGGCCGGTCTTTGGCCAAACGGTCGGCTATTTTTATTCTGTCCACACCATGAACCCAGACGAAATTCTCCGTGATGCGCTTCGTTTTATTACTTTGGATCGGGCCGATGAAATGCCATTCAATCGGCAGATCGGTCAGGGCTGGCATTTTCGCCAACGCTTCCTGCAGATAGTTCTCGCCAAAAATGGTTTGTCCTGCCTGCCAGGCTTCCCGCACTCGCTCGGCCGGCTGGGTCTTGCTTGCGACCAGCAGTGTGATCTCATTCGGCGATCGACCAACCGATTGTGCCGCTTTGACAATGCGGTCTTTAACGGCCTGTAATCGTGAGGCGACTGTTGTGGTCGGTTCCATTAGCGGTATAGGTGCTCCCGTGTGAGAGGCATGGTGTGATTCAATCCGTTCGTGAAGAGGACGTGGTAGAGCCGCATGTCTCCATAGCGAAAGTTGGCAATGCAACCATTGAGAAACATCCGCCACATACGCACGAAGGAGGCATCGTACAGGGCCTCAATCTTTTTGGCGTGGACCTCGAATCGTGCGCTCCACTCTTCAAGCGTTCGGGCGTAGTGCACGCGAAGGTTTTCGATGTCCGTCGGAATGAGTTTGACTTCGCACATGGTCCGTACGATTTCGTCGAGCGTGGGAATGTATCCGCCGGGGAAGATGTATTTCAACGTCCAGGGATCACCGGGTACTGGCCGCTCTTGTCCGATGGTGTGGAGCAGCCCTATGCCGCCGGGCTTCAAGATCGATTGGACCTTTTCCATAAAGGTCGAAATGAATTGCTTCCCTACGTGCTCAAACATGCCGACTGAAACGAACTTGTCAAATGTGCCCTCAATCCTCCGATAGTCCTCCAGCACGATCGAAATCTCTTTCGACAGACCCTCTCGCTTCAGGAGATCGGTTGCATACTCGACTTGCTGTTTGGACAGGGTGTAGCCAACGCCGCGCACGCCATAATGCTTCGCGGCATAGATCAGCATGCCGCCCCAGCCGCAGCCGATGTCAACCAGTGTTTCTCCTGCCTTCAACTGAAGTTTCCGGCAAATGTGTTCGTATTTCTGCTGCTGTGCCTGTTCGAGCGTGTCGTTCTCATAACGGAAGTACGCACAGGAGTAGGCCATGCTGTCGTCAAGCCACAGCCTATAGAAGTCATTCCCGCGGTCATAGTGGTGGGCGACGTGTTTCGTCGAACGCGAGAGCGTATTGAGCGATACCTGGCGCAAGTGTTTGATGGCGAGTTTGGCTTTCAACCCGATAGGCAGATTGAGGATTGTGTCGTCCGCTCCAAAGCGGAGCAATTGTGTCAAATCACCCTCGACCTGAATATCTCCTGCCATATACTCTTCGCCGAAGCCCAACGACCCGCTTTCGAGTGCATGCTCTGCCGCGCGCTCTGTGGCGATGGTGAGAATGAACTGTGGTTCACCGGCGCCATACGATTTTTTGACCCCATCCCAAAACTGGATTTGAAATGACACCTCTTTCGCATGATTACTCAGCGCTTCGAAGAGTTGCTCGAATGTTTTTCGCATGACAGTCCTCTTCCGTTTTCGGGTAATAGGGCTTTGCCATTGTGGGACGGCTCAACCGCCTTGAAAAGCCTCAATTAACCGCCTGTGATTAGCTCTTTCTCCGGTCCTTGTCAAGCTGCCCATTGGCTGTTCATGCGGAGAGGCTTGCCGGCTAAGCGACGGGGATGGCCTGTTGGCAGACAGCTCCGCTAAAAACCTAGGTCAAAAGAAACGATGTCAGCAGTGATGACAGTCAGCGAAGATCATTTCTATCGCATGGGGGTTGTTTTTTATCAAAAAATAGCTGACAATGCTGACCGATCATCAGTCACCAGTAAACTGGTCAACTGACTCTATAACAACAATAATAAGAGGCTTAGCGATGAAACTAAAAAACATGTTGTGGGTCGCACTTGTATTGGCTATCCCGGCCAACGTTTTTGCGTATGGCGAAGGCGGGTCCGGTACAGGAATGTGCCAGAAGCTGAATTTTCAAGACTTCCTACCAGCCAATAATTCAGAAGTCGCCCAACAATCGGGGTTTTCATTTTTTGCTACCGGCGCAGCCTATCCGAACGGCATTAAGGTTACGGTACGAGGACAATCTGTACCAGTGACCGTGACCGCTCATAAAGACGGCTATAAGGTAACCGGCAAGCTTCCCCAGATCCCGTCAGGAGGGTATGCAAAGGTGAATATTGAAGCTCGAGGTGTCAATCAATGCGAAGTCACCGGCGGATGGTTGCTGAAAGTTAATCAGTAATCCCGAACCATTGTCGGTGACGATTCGATTTTCCGAGAATCGCCATAAATAGGTCGGAAGTTTTTGTAGCATGTAAGGGGGTCAGCGAAAGCTGACCTCCTTTCAGCTTTCGGAAGGTATTCAGGAACGTGTCCTGAACAAGATCGTTGTCTTTCTCCTGTCTGCTAACCCACATCGTTCATTTGTGTTGGTAGATAAGGTCGAATGCAGCCAGGGCCGGTCCCGACCATCATGGTTGGAACCGGCCCTGGCTGTATCACGTGCCTGCTTATGAGGTTGGGGGCAACTCAACGGAGCCGGTGATTCGCCAGAGGCGACACCGGCTCCGTTTCAGTTCTATTGAGGAAATGAGGTTGGCGCGATGGCATGCTGCCATCCTTCGCCATTCAGCGTGCGGAGAAACTCAACAAGGTCTTTTTTCTCATCGTTCGTCAGCTCGAGCGGAAGGATCAAGGGATCCTGGTGGGGATTCTTGTTTCCCCCCTGATTGTAGAAGTTCACAACTTCGTTGAGGTTCTTAAAGCGGCCATCATGCATGTAGGGTGCGGTTCGTGAGATTTCCCGCAAGGTTGGGGTTTTAAAGGCGCCGATATCCTCGGCATTCTTGGTCACCATGTAACGACCGAGATCCACTTTGTTGTCGTCCCAGCCGATTCCGAGGTTGTGAAACTTTTCGTCGGTGAAGTTGAAGCCGGAATGGCACTTTGTGCAGCGAGCCTTGTCCCGGAACAGGAGGAGGCCTCGTTGTGCCTCTGGTGAAATAGCGTTAGTTTCCCCGCCCTGATCGAACCGGTCTGCGGGACTGTTGCCGGAAAGGACCGTGCGTTGGAAGCTGGCGATCGCCTTGCCCACGTTGCCGATCGTGATGTCTTCGCCGAAGGCCTGCAGGAAGAGGGTGTTATAGCCGGAGATCTTTTTCATCTTCGCGATCATCACGTCGTAGTTGACAAAACCGTGTTCGATCGGATTCGTAAAGGGGCCGATGGATTGATCTTCCAATGTGGCGGCCCTGCCGTCCCAAAACTGAACGCTGCTGAACGCACGGTTAAAGGATGCCGGCGCGCTACGGCCTCCCTTTTGGCCCTTGATGCCTGCGGAGACCGGTTGGCCGTCGGTAAAGCCTTTTTGCGCCAGGTGGCAACTCGCACAGGCGATTGTGTTGTCAGCAGATAACCGCCTGTCGAAGAACAGAGCCCGGCCTAACTCGACTTTCTGGGTTGTCATCGCATTATCGGGAGGAATGACCATGGAACTTTGTTCCAAGCCAAAAGGAACCTTGAACTTGTATTCGGTTGACAGCACGGCATTCGCGCTGGGCGCGGCGATCCAGGAAGAGAGCATCGCTACTGAGCCGATGGCCAAGGCTCCGAGGAGGCTCTTGCGCCACAGAGAAGAACTTCCGACTGCCCGTCGGATTTCTGTTTTCGGTACGGCTTGCTTCATTGGGGCTCCTTTCGTTGGGGTTGTCATGAGGTATGGCCTATGCCCTTGATTTAGTTGTTAGTCGTTTCTGGTTATTAACTGCGGAAGATCCAAGAATTCGAGAGTTTGAGCTGATGAGCAAGTCTTCATGGCGCGAATCGTAGCGGTCATGGCCTTTCTTTGCAAGTTCTTTTTTTTAGTTTTCTCACACACGACAGGCGTTACGCAGTCGGGTTGATTGACCGGGTACAGTCATCTCCCCGAAGTGCGTGCTTTTTCTATCAATGCGGCAAGATCCGGCGGGATCGGCATGGACTGAAAGGGGTTGACGTTGGTACCGCCTGTGTTTCCCTGCGGCACCAAACTAAGACTCGTGCCTATCGCAGCGCCGACGATTCGGATCAACTGGCCCAGACATTCACCGAGGTTGCGGTGGCGAATACCCCAGAGGAACATGTGCCAATGTACGCGAACATGCTCAACCGTCGATGTTTGTCCAAGTATGTGGGCGCGCTCCAGGTGCGAGAAGGCACTGTCTGGGCGCCCTTGCTCCTCGGCTTGATATGCAGCAAGAATTTCCCTCTCTACGGAAGGACGGATTCGACGACCGAATTCGCTCACTCACTGCTCCTTGCCGCCAAGCTCATGAGAAAAGAAGGGCTGCTGGGTCGATGATTAGGCAGCGACAAATTTTAGTGCCACGCCATTGATACAATACCGTAGGCCAGTCGGTTTGGGACCATCCTTAAAGATGTGTCCTTGATGGCCTTCGCATCGAGCGCAATGGACTTCGGTTCTGGGGAAGATCATTTTATAATCGGTCGTGGATTCGACCACTTTGGGGTCGATCGGTTGCCAAAAGCTGGGCCAGCCGGTATGGCTTTCGAACTTGTGCTCCGATGAATAGGCCGGGAGGTCACAGCCAGCGCAGTAGTAGATGCCGGCTTTCTTATTGTCATGCATGTTGTCGGTAAAGGGGCGCTCGGTGTTTTCGTGTCTTAGGACGCTATAGGCCATCGGTGCAAGGAGTTTTTTCCATTCCTCGTCGGTCTTCACGACTTTGACAATCTGGCCGATCTCAACTTTCGGTGGCATAGTCTATCTCCCTCGGTTGCAGGGGTGGATGATGCTGGTCAGTCGAATTGTGCAGGTAATCCTTACATAGGGCGTGAGGGAAGGGCAAGACGAGTGGATGCGGGGCTGGGGCTCAACTGCTCTCGCACCTCCCGGAGCGACCCTATCGGGCTTTTCTGAGCGGAAGCCTTCGGAAATTCCCTCGCGGACTCGGTCAGTTTCCGTTTTCCTTCTCAGCAAAGCCTCGATGGGTCCCCGCTCCTCCGGTGACGTTCGCACTGAGCCCCAGCCCCGCACTGGGAGAGATGGTTTCAGGGCTCTCTCGTACTCATGCAAGTTGCAGATGAAGCAACCGTCTCCGCCGCACCTGGGAAAGGAGGGAAGAAAGAACCGCGCGACGCGAAACGGATCTGGAGGTGCGGTGTTGCTAAGGCTTTTGATGTGCCAAGATATCTGGGGTCAAGGTGTCAGGCTTGCCGTCAAAATACTTGAGCAGGGCATCTTTGAAGACTTTGTTGTCGGGGGTTGCGGTCATAAACAGGGTCAGGCATGACCGGAATTTCAGATTGTCGGGGGAGGAGAAGATCTCTTCAGCGCTGCGCCCCTCCACATCGAGAACAAGCTGCGTACATTCTCTGAGCCTCGGACCTAAGATGGGGTGTTGCAGATAGGCCTTGGCCTCTTCGAGAGAGGTCATGGCGAACTTCTGTGCCGTTCCACTGTGACCAAGACCTGTGATCTGCGGAAAGATGTACCACATCCAGTGACTGGACTTTCTCCCGGCTCGTAGTTCATCAAGGACTGCGTCATAGACGCGGTCTTGCGCTTCAAGAAAGCGTTGCAGATTATACTCATCAGTCATGGGTTGTGCCCGCCAAGACACCGATCTAATTGGCCAATCCTCGGAAGTCTACTGCAAAGTCGGAAGCGTATTCATCACTACTCTGGAGGCGATGGGTGAAAGGGAATTTGAGGGCTAAAGGTGTTGAGGAAGGAGCCGGACCGCTACGTGCCGGAAAATGGTTCGTTCCAACTCTGGCTTGCCTTTGTCATTGGCTAAACAGTACGGTAAGTGTGCCGTATGGATTGGGGTTACTAGAAAGCCATGACCAAGCTGCGAGAATATAATCTCGGCCATGAAGCTATAGCCTCCCTTGTGCATGAAGCTTTGGCGAAAGAGAAAGGTAGCTATGCAGGCATCCGAATGCGTTGTGTGGCTATTGAGCAGGAAGGCAACTGGCTCAATGGTTTGTGTCTAATCGAAGGAGTACTTCATCAAAGCAATATTCAGAAGGCCTCGTCACTGAGATACAAGGGGGTTCAGCTGCTTGAGGAATGGACAGAGCCTGATAAGTTACCTGTCATATTAGAAGGGATTGCCCAGGGAAGACTCAGTATTGATGAACAGTTAATCTCCCTAGATGCTCAACAGCGATTTAATCAATGGGCGCAAGTTCCGAGCGAAAACAATTATAGTCATATTCCTGGACATCTGTTCACTACATCCAATTCTCCGAGTTTTCCATTTCCTGACAATGCGCCTTTACTTTCAGCAAAGAATCCTTTCTATGCTAATCCTCACCTCGCCATTCGCGATTGGATTGCCATTCGTGATTTTAGCCTAAGCAACGATTCTCGCATTGGAACCATTCATCTCTTTATGCCTCAACCTAGGGCGTACTTTAAGGAAGTTGCTCGCAAGGGTGAAGAGTTGGTCTTGTCAGTGGAAGGAACAGAACGGCAGGGGCTTATTGTAAAGGGTGCATGGGAGTTTTCAACTTCACTTGAGCAGATTGATCTGTCACTAAAGGGGGAAAGAGGATCGATACCGTGGGTTGGCAACAGCGAGGGAATAGAGCTGTATCTGATTGGGCCTGATGAGGAGGTCTATGATTTTCACCGCGAAACGCATTTTTGGTCGATAAACCATCGTCGATTATTTGGCACGAGGGGGCAGGAAACTCAGGGATCAGGAGCGGTAGAACAGTTTCTCTTGCAGGGTGAAGGAGAACAGGTAGAGTTCAAGCCGTACATTCGTGCAGATCACACCGAAAAGATGGAGGAGATTGTAAGAACAACGATTGCATTTGCCAATTCAAAGGGCGGCACCATTTTAATCGGCGTCGACAATGCTTGCGAAGTTGTGGGGATTGAAAAGGAAATAAACAACGCATTTAAGGGTCGTACCCTAGAAGAAGCAACCGAAAGGTACAAAGGAACTATTAGGCAGGCCATTGCGAATAACCTGAGCGGAAGTCTTGAGATCGTGATGGACTATGTGGCCATCCAGGGCCATAAGGTCTTGCGCATTCAAATCCCGGAAGGAAAAAGTAAACATTATTGGCATCAGGCTACGTTGCAGATATATGTCAGGCGCGGGGCAAATACAGTAAAAGCCCATCCAAAACATGACCTGCCGGATCTCATCAATGCGGCTTCAGGACAGCGTTAACGCGACTAGGAAGTAGTTAGGCTGGCCCGCCTGCATGCGCTATGAAGCCCAGGGCATCCCTGTTTTTTTGCTTCGTTTCACAAGGAAAGGTCTGGCCCGCGATGGGAATGAGGCCCGACGCCCTTTTCTTGTCACGCTCATAAGCATCTATCAATACTTCGTTACGTGCAGCTTGTTAATCACGCCGGGGTAGAACTCAAAATCTAACAATTGGTCAATCCGGACGACCGCCATGGTATGCCAATACTGGCTCTCCCGGGTACCGTATCCATTCTCGTACCGGCGCAGTATGACGAGCACCAATAACTCTGCACGTTGCTTCAGGAGTACGTTCTTCAGGAACTCCGAACTGCATATCAGCCGTTTGGCGTTGATCGAATCTTCTTCGTCGTGCGCCGGGTTGCGGCCCCAGGCTTCCGAGCGCGCCGCCACTCGTCCATTTGGATCGGCCCATGTTCGCCTAAAAGGGTCCAGTGCTTTCAGCGAGTTGGTCGCATTTACCGCCTTCATAAAGTACATCCGCCGTACAGCGGAAGTCACTCCAAGCGGGTCGGTTTCATCGAGTCTTGCTTCGATGGAAGGATAGACGATCCAGGGATTGAAAGGCACCTTCTCGGAGCGCAGAGATTCACCGCCACCGTCATATCCCTCGGCTTGCGGCAGCCATGCTTGAAACGGGTCTTCCTTAGACAACTCCAGCGCCAGTTTCTTGGAGTGTTGAGGAGGTACTAGAGCCGACGTAATGTGAATTCCGATGCCATCAGCCGAGCGCCAGTCACCTGCCACAACCAGTTCATCCGCTATCGACAATTCGATATTCAGGAGAGCGAGGAGTTTTGCCTTGTCGCCGGTAAGGACACGCCCTTTCTCTCCCTTCTCATAGAGGTTTATCAGCGCGTCCACGGGCAGCCTGTCAACTCCGTCGGCAAGCCACAGCCCGTCCCTTCTCGTGAGCAACTCGCGCCTCAGCCACTCGATCCATGGATTGTCGTCACCATATGGACGCTGAATGACCGGATACTTCACCAGGAATTCGCCCGCCACGAGGTAGAGCGCGTGCCAACCCAGTTGTTGTCCATAGAGGTGGTATCGCGCGTTCATCCCTCGGATGTGGTCCCGTTGCCGGGTAGCGCGCCCGCCGCTTTCGTACATGCTTGTTATCTGCTGGTCGTACTTCCGCACCCATGCGGTCATTGCGTCCTTCGTATCCCACCTGGATCTGTCGAACATGGTACTCACAGTCGTGACATCCGTCTTGTCGAAGTCGTAGTCCATGTGGAATTCGAGCTCTTGCTTCGGCATCGAATCCGGACGCCCCTGGTAAAATGAATCTCCCCTGTATTCCTTCGTCTTTTTCTTCGGGAAGGGCGACTCGTTGACTGCCTTCAACGCTTTGACCTCGGCCTCCGACACGATATTGCTCGCGTTGCTCGCACAGGCTAGGAGGGCCTGCGCCGCGAAGTGGCGCAATAAGACATGCGGCACATTCTTATCTAACACGATGGCCTTCAGCGTATCCGCATACTTCGCCGCATTTTGCGGGTAATCCATCGCAACTCGGGCAATCGCAATCAGTAGCCAGAGCCGCGCGTGCAGAAAGTAAAAGGGAAGCTCCGGCGCCTGATATGGATGGGCATCGGTGGAATGAAACTTGTCCATGATCAGGTCAATTACTTCCCACTTTCCAAACCGCGCGAAGCAGCGGATGCTATGCGCC
>JANOJM010000184.1:0-4490 GCA_031418735.1 Nitrospiraceae bacterium
ATCATCAGCTCGCCATGGGCCATATTGATGACGCCCATCAAACCGAACACGATCGCCAAACCCAACGACATGATCAATAAGATTGAGCTGAGGCTGATTCCACGGAAAAACGTTTCAATGGCGTTCGACCAGGCGCCCCAGGTTTCAATGTCCTTGATCGCAACGGCAGCGGCCTTTGCCACTGTCTTCTGCTGTTCAGTCGCATCTGCTACAGCGCCGGCCTCGACCAGTTGCTTCAATACCGGCACCCCGTTCTGACTGCGGAGCTCACCGAGCTTCTCGGCTGCAGCGGCTCTAATCGAAGGATCGTCCGACGCAAGCTTGATCAGCGATACAGACTCCTCCATCGTGTAGCGCACCCACTTGTTCGACTCGTTTACCCGCGCTGCATCCAGCCAGGGAATCACCGAGGGATTCCCGGATGAGCCGAGATCCGTCGCCGCCGATCGACGAACGTCGCTGTCGGGGCTGGCGAGTTTTGCTCGATTCTTGAGGAGGTCCATGAGCGGCTTGATGGCCTGCCGGATGCTACGGTCTGCAGTGGCTTTGATCGCTTCCAGCCGAGGAACCAGGCTGGCATCGCCCTGTTCGCTCAGCACCCGAATGGCTGCGCTGCGGAGGGATTCGTCTTCGCTGGTAACCTGGGTGAGCGCTTGCTCTATAGAAGAAGTCGGAGGAGCAGTGACAGACCCCTCTGCTGCGATCGACCAGGCCTGCCCGGAGAACAGAAACAGCCCCACGATGCTTACGGCTGCAACGATCCGACCAAGAGAAAACATCACGATGCTGCCCCTACCTTTCACAAGACACACGAATATCGTAGACCTCTCGTCCCGCCAACTGCAATTCACGCACATGATAGGGGGGCGACTGAGTCGCCCCCCTAACATGACGGACTATTTCTGGTATGTCCCCTGATGGCCAACCCAGTCGCAGCCCTTGTCAGGATTCGTAAATTCACTCCAGGGCTCCGGCTTCACCAGACCCGGTGAACGGGAAACCACCTTGAACTGGCCGTCTTTCAAAATTTCTCCGATCAGAACCGGCCTGTAGGTGTGATGATTGGCGGCATCCATCATGATCTCGCCGCCTGGCGCCATGAACTTGCTGCCATAGACAGCCTTCCGGACCTTATCAACGTCGGTCCCTCCTGCCTTCTCGACCGCTTGCTTCCAGATATAGACCCCGAAATAGGCGGCTTCGATCGGATCGTCCGTGACCCGCTTATCCCCATCCGGCAGGTTGTTCTTCTTGCAGTAGGCCTTGAAATCCGCCACGAACTTCTTGTTCTGCGGCGTATCGACGCATTGATAATAGTTCCACGCAGCCAGGTGACCGACCAGCGCGGACGTGTCCATTCCGCGCAATTCGTCTTCCGCCACGCTGAAGGCCATGATCGGGGCATCTTCGGCCCGCAAACCCTGGTTCGCAAATTCCTTGTAGAACGGCACGTTGCTGTCGCCGTTGATCGTGCTGATCACGGCAGCCCCACCGCCGGCAGCGAACTTCTTCAGCTTACCGCAGATGGTTTGATAATCCTGATGGTGGAACGGCGTATATTCTTCTTCGATGTTGGCCGCCGGCACTTTCTTGGCCAACAACATGGCGCGCAGGATTTTGTTGGTGGTACGGGGATACACATAGTCCGTACCGAGCAGGTAGAACTTCTTGAATCCTCCGCCCTCTTTGCTCATCAGATAATCCACCGCCGGCACAGCCTGCTGATTCGGGGCGGCACCGGTGTAGAAGACGTTGCGCGAACATTCTTCTCCCTCGTACTGCACGGGATAGAACAGCAACCCGTTGTTCTTCTCGAAGACCGGCAACACCGACTTGCGGCTGACCGAGGTCCAACAACCAAATGTGACTGCCACCTTATCTTGCAGCAGCAGCTGCTTGGCTTTTTCGGCGAAGAGGTCCCAGTTCGAAGCTGGATCGACGACGACCGGCTTGATCATCCGGCCCATCACCCCGCCTTTGGCGTTGATTTCTTCGACCGCCATCATCACGGTGTCCCGCAACGACACTTCGCTGATTGCCATCGTGCCGCTGAGCGAATGCAGTATCCCGATCTTGATTGGTTCCTTGTCCGCCGCGTAGGACAGAGCCCAGTTCCCCAAGTTGCCGAGCAGGGCGGCAACCCCTACACCGGCTGCTATCTTGCCTCCCTTAACCAGAAGCTCACGCCGCGATTGGCCCTCCTCACTCGCAGCAACCTTGCCCGGATCGACCGGGTTTGCCTCTTTAGGCTTATTCGATTCCATGGTCGGACTCCTTTCACTAGCGTAAGAAGTTATACAAGCTCTAGAAAAAGACGCCGTTGTCCTTCTAGTGCATTCTGGCTGACTCGATGGACGTCGTTGTCCACCCTTCAAATAAGAGACAGGCGAGCAACTGAAGCACCAAGCGGATGGTCATCTGTGAGAAGGAGCCATATCTTCTTCATCCACCCCCGTCGGTTGAGACGGTCGGTGACTGAACCCTGACCAGATCCATCCCTGGCCTGGCATCTATATACTGAGAGGAACGATAAACACACTAGGCATCTCCCTAGGAACGTGAGGCAATCTCCCTAGCCCGCTCGACGCGCACGTCTCGCGCGTCGAGTTGAACTGGTTTGTTTAGTTTAACTGGTTGAATTGGTTCTTCTGGTTAGTTTCGTTCAACTAAATAAACCAGTCAAACCAAACAACAGTCTTCGTCTGCTGGTGGAATTTTTCTAAGCGTCCTGCTAAGGAATCGGTCGAGGTGTCTGCTTCGCTTCTTGCTCCGCCAGTTTCTTCTTGATCTCCTGCAGCTCCTTCCGTACCGCGTCCAGATCGTTATCTCGCTGAGTGGGTTCCCCCTTCGCAGGCGCCGGTGGTTGAACATCAGTCGATCGCATATTCGGTGCGGCAGGCATTGTGGCAAGCAGGTTGTAGTCGATCACCAGAGTGGCGTCGGTTGAGTGACTGTTGCGATAACTGTCCGGCCTTATTGCCGACTCAGGGATAAAGAGGATAGTGGGTGATCCAACGGGCCCACCAGCTCTGACCTGGGGCACGGTGATTAGCCATGGCAAGGTCAGATACAGTGACCGGCCGTAGACGTAGAGCGAACCCTTCGTCGGTTTCGCGGCCGCCCCCGTTTGAACGAGGCGAAATCCAACCTGCTGGTCCGACGCAGCCCTGGTGAGCCCCTCGACCAGGAGCGGCGCCAGGTACTCCACGTCCTCGTCCCTAAACACTCGAACGGCCTCAGCCTTGCCGGCGACCACGATTTGGAAGAACCCTCGGTTCTCCTTGACGGCCACGCCGCGAAGGACCCTGGCCATCGTATCTGCCGATAACGTCATGGGGTGGGCGGTGTGAAAGGACCGATCAGGAATCCGTTCCACATACACTGCGCCGCGTTCGGACTCATGGATCGTTAAGTCCACATCAGATCCTATCGAGCAGGCAGACAAGGCCAGGGTGATTCCTGCTAGAAGGGCAAGTCGCGGATGATAAGACATGGGCAAGTCGTGCATGGTGTACCGGCGACCAGTCTAGCATAGCTGAAAGGGCGAGGATACCGGCAACCTTCGCTCTGGTCTATCAGGCTGCGTCATCCGTCGTTCGTGAAGCGTCGTTCGTCTGCCGTCCGAAGAAAAGAGCATTTGGCCGACAGCATGCCTGTAGAACACTACAGAATTGTCTTTGTCCGTGCTCTACGCCATTAGCTATCAACTCCGTCCTCCCACGAGATACGCTTCACGAACGACGCTTCACGCGCAAGAGAAGGGCAAAAGAAAAGCCGAAACCCATACTGCGGGTTTCGGCTTTTCCCGAAGAGGAGACCTGCTAGTTCAACCCACCCTCTTAATACTGCATCTGCAAGGCCATAACGAAAGAATCTGAATGCTTACCACTCGTAGCAAGCCCAGTACCAGCAGCGTTGAGGGAGGAAGCAAAGCCGGCGCCATTCTGAGGCCCAGTGTCGCCACCGACATGCCGCCAGTAGGCCGAGAGGCGCGCATTGAAACCGCTAATGACGTAGTTCACGCCACCTTCGAATTCATCTTTTCCGCCTCCGTTTTGGTACACATTGTTGATGTAGGTGTATCTCCCATAAGGCTGGAATCTCCCGATCCCTATCTCCTGCGGGAACAGATACAAGGCGTATGTGGTGAACGAAGTCCCGTTAAACACACAGAAGCAGTCTACATCACTATAGGCAGCGAGGGACTGTGTCCCGTATCGTTTGTATTCAGCATTCCACGTGAACACGCCCTTGTCCGCCAAGACTTTCTCATACAGGATATCGGCGATAAAAGTCTTGTACGGCGATGGATTGGCGAATGAACCAGCGCCTTGGTTTTGATATTCTCCCGATACCGCCAGAGCCAAAACGTCCCCGTAAGCCCCGTAGTAGCCACCGGCGGTGTAGTATCCCGGATTATTTGCCTGCTCATCGGCCAGCAAGTTCCACTGGAGACGTCCGGCATATTTCAGAGTGCTTCTTTGATTAGG
>JANOJM010000185.1:0-11846 GCA_031418735.1 Nitrospiraceae bacterium
GGTTTTGATGGCGTACTACAATAGTATTCATGCATTCGGCCCGGAACGGTTCTTCCAGGAAGCGGCCCAGGCCGGCGTTGACGGTTTGATTTTACCTGACATGCCGCCGGATGAAGCAGGCCCGCTCAAAGGGCCGGCTGCTGCAGCCGGGCTTCCACTGATTTTTCTTCTTGCCCCTACAAGCACTGCCGCGCGACGGACCTTTGTGGCTCGCCAGTCACAGGGCTTTGTCTATTATGTGTCACTGACCGGCATCACCGGCGCAAAATTGCTGAACCTGGCCGATGTGAGGAAGAACGTAGAAAAAATTAGAAAAGTCACGAAACTCCCTGTCGCGGTCGGCTTTGGGGTTGCGACGCCAGAGGACGCTGCCAATGTTGCAGCCATTGCCGATGGGGTGATCGTCGGCAGCGCCATCGTCAAGCAGATCGCCGCGCACCAGCAGAAACCGGACATGGTGAAGCAAGTCGCAGAGTTCGTCCGTTCATTGAAAACCGCCATGAGGGTCGCCTAGCCAATAGCAGGTGATGAGAGCCGATCTTTGAGTCACGGTCAACCGGGACTTGAGGTAAGCCAAGGCAATACCTGTAATGTATGATTGCAAGACCTGACCCCATTTCTTTGACCCCACTGACTTCTGTGATCAAAATTCATGGCAGCGGCCTCCCGCACATTGAGAGCCGGATAACCCCTTCGGCCATTCACCGGGATTGCTACCTTCGGTAGAATTCCTTTGGGCGTGAATTTATGCTGATGGTTGTTCTTGGAGCTGAGTCCTTCCTCAGACGTGCAGCCTGATAGAGGCATATCTAGAAATGACCAACCTGAAGTTGTACATCTGGAGTCGAGACGAACAGTCCAAAGAGAGGAGCGAACAAATGGCATGTCGTAATCACCCGGACACGCAGAAAGAGTGGCATGGGAATACTGGCCTGTGTCAAGAATGCGCGACAGCGAAAGGCAGCCAACTCTATGACGAACAGGGAGGGAAGTGTGCCATTTGCGGGGAGTCTTTTGGTGCGCGCAATGAGAAGGGTGGTGTTCCAAGTTCGTCACAGTTGGACCACAACCACGACAGCGGACAGATTCGTGGTGCCCTATGCCGTAGCTGTAATCTTGGACTCGGCCTTTTCAATGATGACTCCAATCGGCTTCGTGATGCGGCGGCTTATCTAGAGAAGTGGCGGCAAATGCTCAGAGAGCAGTGAAACCGAGGACAGGATTCCGATAGAATTAACCAGCATGTCATAACCAGTCCAAACGACCAGTCCATCGAACTGCCGCCCTGCTGCTGTATTGGCCTAGACTCCAGATTTTCTTTACGGACAAGTCAGAATGGTTTCCGACACCTACTTTTTTCCTCACATCCCCCCCCTAGGCGTTATATCGCGTCTGAAATAGCGTTGCTATTCTTCTAGTCAGGCTCAGGACATTTAGAAGGACATCCTCAGTAATTTTCATTACTTCGTTACGTTCTGCTTGAGAGCGGAGGAGCACCATGCATCGTCTCACCACTTTTCTATCAACCCTGGTCTTCTGCATTGTATTAACAGGCTTGGCATATGCGGGTGAGGCAAAAAAACCTGGCGGGACAGCCCCGATAGATATTAACTCTGCCTCCGTCGAACAACTAATGAGGTTGACAGGAATCAAAGAACTAGACGCTCGAAAGGTTATAGATGGACGACCGTATCAAAACGTAACCGAGTTGGCTTCCAATAATGTCCTCTCCCAAGCTGCCTTCGACAGAATCGAGGATCGTGTCATTGCTCCGGCTTCTTTCGAGAGTGATATGAAGAACAATCTGCCGATCTACATCGCAATAATATGGATGCTAATTGTGGTAGCCGGTACGGTATTGGGCTTTATGAAGAAGATAACTGTTTATCGAAACTATGATGACATTGGGCTTGTATTCCTCATGATGCTGTTGCCGTTTGTCGCGGTTATGGCGTCACAGTTTTTACAGGACATTGAGAAAAATGTTTTTTATGCGCTCCTTGGTGTATTCGGCTGTGCCGAAGTTTTCCTCTTTGTAGTAAGTGGTGTTCGAACTTATCAGGACAACTCGAATATCGTGACCGCGTTAGTCGCCTTACTCACCAAACTCACGCTCTCAGTGTTGTTCCTCTACAATCTTATACGGTTGATTTCTCCGGGAGGTCATACACATCTGGATAATCGGAGGGGCAGAGAAAACGCGGCACTGTGGTTACTAGTCCTTGCTCCGATAGTTTATGGACTCGTGCGAGATAAGGTCGGCATCTTTAATCCTGAGAAAACGCTGCAAAGTAGACTTGCAAAAACATAATCGTGGCACAGGGCCTTCATACACACTAGCGCATATGTGAGCGAGGAGAATCTATGTCGGATAACCGTAAAGATGTCACGAAGGATTATTACGCCATATTAGAGGTGCCAGTTGATGCAACGTCCCAGGACATAAAAAGAGCTTGGCGTGAACAACTCCAAGTCTGGCACCCAGATAGATTCATGCACAACGCCAGTTTACTCACCAAGGCAGAAGCCAGGTCCAAGGAAATCAATGAAGCATACGCCATTCTTGTTGACGATGACAAAAGACGCCTCTACGACGAATCGCGGCAAGGGGATCACAAGATTCACGATGATAAGGGGGGACAAGCAAACATAGTTCCTATGGCTGACTTCGTCATTCCGTTTGACTCGGACATACAATCTCTAGAGCAATCGGTCTATGCATATATGATAGAGGGGAAGTATGTCCCAGATGACTTAATCCAAAGAGCAGAAATTTCAAAACAGGACCATTTATATCTCCCGTGTTATTTATTCCACGGATCATTTATAGCACGATGGACTGCCACATTCGGATACGACCGAAAAGAGGACTATACGGAATACCAGAATCAATACGATTCACAAACACGTCAAAATCGTAGAGTACCCGTGACGAGAACACGGACGGTAACAGATTGGCATCCTCATAGTGGTACTGCCACTGGCAACTTTGCCGTAATGACATATGCAGGATCACAGTTGAATGATTCTATATTGCCGCTAGTCGAAAATAGGGATCAACACGACTCGGTATCTGATTTTGATCCAAGCTCTATCAAAGGCGTTGAGGTCGAGCCGTTCACCGTATCTGCGAACGACGCATATGCAACCAAAGCTGACCCCGCTATAACTAAAATCATTGATGCAAACGTGAGACAACATGCCCAAGGTGACCGGCAACGAGACTGGCATTGGAAGGGAGACCTTAAACCACAATCTCGAAAGGGATTAGTGCCAATCGTGCATACCGTGTTTGAGTACCACGGGAAGAAATATAATGTTTGGGTAGATGGAGCAAACCCAACACGACGACTTGGAGATGCACTGCCCACTGATAAAAATAAACTACATGCCGTCATATATGGCTTCATTCCAGCTATCATTTCCCTGTTGTCTGTAGCACTCTCCTACCTTGTCTTTCAGGAAAAATCTAATGCTGCAATTTTCTTGTCGATACCCACAGTGTGCCTAGTATATGGACTCTTGAGGAGAAAGTTTATAGTCGATTATTCTCGAACTCTACGTCAACTCCTGCTCAAAGAGAGAGTTGCGTCGGCAAAATTTGAACGGCCAAGCAAACCATTTTTTGCAAATACGTCGCACGACACGATACTGATACCCATTCTTAGCGTTATTTTACCGCTATGCATTTTACTTCCTGCTTGGGTGGCGACGGGGGATAGCAATGAACAGCCTGTACAAAACTTGGCGCACCTCGTAAAGAAGAGTAAAGATGAGGCCACTGCTGCTACCGTGGGATACCCGTCAAAAGCGAAGAAGGAAAACGTTCAACCTGAAGCGGGTTTCTCAACCCGTGAAAAGGATCAGCGTCAAGAAGTGCCCTCAAACACTACCACACTCTTTCCCGAGTCCAATGTAACCGAAACAGGGTATAGCCAATATTTGAAAAAAATAAGACGCGAAACGGATTATAGTCAATATTTGGAAAAGGCAAGGGGAGAGTTGGCAGCTGAGACAAATGCTCTGAAGGTTGAACAGCTACAGTCCTATATTGCGAGGACCGAAGAGCGGCAGCGAGTAGAGCGAATGACACCAGAAGAATTACTGGCTCATGGAGAAGCAATGCAATGCACTCCTCAAGACGGAATGTGTGACGCCATGAAGGGCAGTTATATTATGAATGCTAAAACAATGATTAGTACTATGGCGCATGCGATAAATGAGAAGCGCGATTACTTAAAGTTGGTGGAGAAGAGCAGGGAACGTGAGGAAATAAATCGGCGTCATCAACTGCCATGAGATTTAAGCATGGTGTACCTCCTTGGGAGCACATCGTGTCCCCTTTTGAAGTGTACGTTAAAGCCTGGGAAATCCAGTCTGGTTGCATGAGACGAACCAGACTCACGAGATAGACCAGATAGACTAGATGAACCAGATGAACGAGAGCCTGGGCGGGGACTACGGTTTGGCTTGGGGAGGCATGGCTTTAATCATCTCAGCTGCCAGTTCTTTCGCGACATCCTTTAAGTTTGGCCTATAGAACATATAGCTGCTCGACCGTTCATGTCGCGCTTTCCAGACGGTGGTGCCGGTGGTGGCATCGACCAGACGGAGACTCAGGCCGACTCGACCGACATTGTCTCCTTCTTTGCGCAGGTATTCCCAGGAATTTACTCGGACAACTAAGAACGAGTCCACGTTCAGCGCTTTGCCAAGCTTCACAGCAGAATCTTTGTCGGACTGTCCCGTCATTTCCAGACGGGAGAAGTAGAACACCAGCGCATCGAATGCTTCTTTCGATGCTTGGAAGATATCTGTCACATTTTCAGGAGACACCACACGCTCGATACTGACGGTTTTGTTTATCGCATCCGACAGGACCTGTTGGATATCCTCACGCGCGCTGTCGTATTGACTCGCCATCGGGGGAAGCACCGCAATGGCTTGAGGCCGGAATATTTTCGCGCCCGGTCCTTCCCACACTTCCTGCAAGCCGCCACAGCCGACAACGAGGAGAGAAAGAAGGCAGAGAGAGATGATGCGTCGAAGATTTTGAAATATGAACATGGGGCAGTATACCATTAGAAGGTCAAAGAGAGAGAGCCGGAAATCAAGGCACCTTGTTCCCGAAAATCATAGCCACCGCCCACATCGGCACGGAAGGCAAAGAGCCGCAGGCCTAATCCGGCAGTAGGGGTGAAGGGTGTTCCGGCGTCCTTCATATTCTTGAAGGCGCCGAGGCGGAATGACAAGAACTCAGAGAAGATGGTCTGTTCAGCTCCTAAGCTCAACACCTGGCTCTTCACGCCTGGCACAAAGGTCTTGTTCGAGGTGGCATCCACATCCGCCGTTAAGGTCAGCGAGGAATAGGGGTTGACTGCGACACCGCCTCGAACCTGAGGGCCAAGTTTCAATTCTCCTCCTCCGACATCGTCGAAGGTCGGTTGATTGATGTCCTTCGCCACCAGGCCAAAGCGCAGCCATGAAGATGGGCGGTAGATGGCGCCCACATCAATGCCGAAGGCCGTCGAGATGGTGCCCTTCCCAAAGTTGTCGGAAACGTTAATTTCATTGCCGCCTTGAATTGCAGCGTTTCCGCTGTAGGCGACACCTTGTATGATTTTCCCCGTCACACCGATGGAGAAAGTCTTATCCGCAAACGCGTACGCATAGGAGAAGGCGGCCTGCCGAGCTTCAAGTAGGCGCAATGCCATCGCGCCGGTAATGTTAGTGCCCGTTACTTGAACTGGATTGACGATAAAGCCCCCTCCCGTCGCCACATCTGACACGTTAAACCCAAAGGCATGCTCACCTAAGTGTCCTTTGACATATAGACCAAACGAAGCATTACTTGAAACAGTGGCCCCAGGCCGATTGATTCGATTAGCGATGTCCTGTGCCTTGGCTTGATTAGCAGGGGAGGGATCGTTCACATTAAAATTTTCAAGATCGTGGACGGCATCGGCGATGCCGAGGCGATCAATTCCTTGAAAGCCGAGCTGAGCTCGAACATCCACTGTCTGGGTCATTGCGAGCCCGGCAGGATTCCAATAGGTGGCCAAGGCATCAGTTGTCACAGCCACACCGGCTCCGCCCATACCAGTCGAGCGAGGACCGACAGAGACGAACTCCAGGGCCAGCGCCGGTAATGGAATGATTAGACCTATGAAGATCGCAACGGAACAAACTGCCCGATAATAAGACATAGAAGGACTACTCCTTGCGAGCCGAGAGACTTTTTGAGTCTATTGGATGAAATGGCTCTCGTCAAGGGTTTGACGGAGGTGACCCTACGAATGTAAACGGCTGGCAGATTGTATCAACAGCCTGCTAGACGATTTGGCCGTCCTGCATATGCACAATCCGGTCGGCTTGGGCAGACAGTTTGTCGTTGTGGGTGACGATGACGAAGGTCGTTCCGCGGGCTTTGTTCAGTTCACGCATCATGGCAAAGAGCGCCTCGCCCGTATGGGTATCCAGATTTCCGGTCGGTTCATCAGCCAATACCAAATCGGGCTTCTGTAACAGAGCCCGTGCGACCGCTACGCGCTGCTGCTCACCACCGGACAATTCACCTGGTTTGTGATGTAACCGGGCTCCTAACCCAACCTCCTGCAACAAGGCGATGGCTTCCGGTTCAATATCTTCCGGGCGTCGTCGCTGGATCAGCGCTGGCATGCAGGCGTTCTCAAGTGCCGTGAACTCCGGCAATAGATGGTGAAATTGGAAGACAAAGCCGATACGCCGATTCCGAAAGTCTGCCTGTTCACCCTCTGACAGGTGAAACATATCCTGGCCTTCAAAGTGGACCGTTCCTGTCGTCGGGCGATCGAGCGTGCCAATTATATGGAGCAGCGTGCTCTTTCCGGCGCCCGAAGCCCCGACAATCGCAATCAACTCGCCCCGCTGAATCTGGAGATTGACACCCTTCAACACGGTGAGGGTCTGCCCGCCCATCGGGAACGATTTTGTCAGATCGGTGACGGTGATCACGCCGGGACTCCAGGATAAAAGGGAAATGATACAGAGGCAGGCATAATCATTCGTAGCGCAGCGCAGCTACCGGTTCGAGCTTGGCTGCCTGGAGTGAAGGGTAGACCGTGGCGGCAAAGCTGATCAGAATGGCGGAGCCTGCCACGAGCACGACATCCAGCGCTTGTACATGGACCGGGATCCGCGAGATGTAATAGACCGAGGGATCGAAGGTCCAGAAGGTCTGGATTAGCCAAAGAAATGTGTAGCCGAGCGGGATGCCGATGGCGGTTCCTGACAGGCCGATGATCAGTCCGTTCAACATGAAAATGCGCCGGATGCTTTTCCTGGTCGCGCCCATGGCCTTAAGGATCGCAATTTCTTTTTGTTTTTCCGTCACGATCATGGTCAGGGTGCTCACGATGTTGAAGGAGGCTACGACCGTGATCAGCACCAACAGCAAAAACATCATCGTTTTTTCGAGCTTGAGCGCTGAGAACAGATTGCGATTCATCTGCATCCAGTCGCGCGCGCCATAGGCGAAGCCGAGCGACTGCTCCACGGAACGGGCCGTCTCGTCTGCGTGGAAGACGTCCGTCACTTTAATCTCAATGCCCGTCACGGTATGTCCCATGTTGAAAAACTTTTGCGCTTCCGCGAGGTCGATGTAGGCCAATGACGAGTCGTACTCGTACATGCCTGATTGAAACAGCGCGACCAGCGCGAAGGTGCGGATCTTCGGCACCATGCCGATCGCGCTGATCGGACCGGCGGGAGGGGAGACCACATTGACCGTATCCCCGACAAAGACGCCGAGTCGTAGTGCCAGTTCCTTGCCCAGGATGATGCCGGGTTTTTCTGTTTCGACTGCCGGGCCGTTCGGATCGTCGGCAGGGGGTTGCTTCATCTTGACCGGTTTGCTGAGGTCGGCTAATTCTCCAGTCGAGAGATTCTTGGCTAACTCGGTCACCGTCGCTTCGCGTTGCGGGTCGATGCCACGGATCACAATGCCTTGCACGCCGCTCTGGGTCGTGAGCAAGACCTGCTTGAGTACAAACGGGGTTGCCGCTACGACACCAGGAACAGTGACGACCTGCTTGGCGACGGGGTCGTACTCGCCCATGTTGTCCTTCATCCGATCCTGCACGATGATATGGGCTGTGGTTCCAAGAATCTTGGCCTGAATATCTTCTTTAAAGCCGGTCATGATGCCGACGGTTCCGATCAGGGCAGCCACACCGAGCGTGATGCCTGCAATGGAAACGACGGTGTTGAATGAAATAGTCCGATTCCTGCGCTTTGCGCGGAGATATCGCAGGCCGATAAAGATTTCGTAGGGGAGGGCCACCGTTACTTCTCGGGCCTCAGTTGCGGGAAGAGGACCACGTCGCGGATGGAAGCCTGGTCCGTAAAGAGCATGATCAGCCGGTCAATGCCGATGCCTTCGCCCGCGGTCGGCGGCATGCCGTACTCCAAGGCCCGCAGGAAGTCTTCATCGACCAGATGCGCTTCTTCGTCTCCCGCCGCCCGCTGCGCCGCCTGGCCTTCGAAGCGTTCCCGTTGATCCAATGGATCGTTCAACTCTGAGAAGGCGTTCGCGATCTCCCGGCCGGCAATGTACAGTTCGAAACGATCGGTCAGCGCCGGGTTTGAGTCTTTGCGCCGTGCAAGCGGGGAGATTTCAATCGGGTAGTCGGTAACGAAGGTCGGCTGAATCAGATTCGGCTCCACCGTTTCCTCGAAGATCTCGTTCACGATATTGAAGAGCGGCCATTTCGGATCGATGGCGATGCCAAGCTGTTTGGCCGCTGCAATCGCTTGATCCTTATCTTGAAGGACGGAAGGGTCCAGCTTGTTCACTTCCAGAATAGCCTGATGATAGGACCAGCGACGCCACGGAGGCGTGAGTGTGATTTCCTTGCCCTGATAGCCGATGACCGTCTTGCCGAGGATCTGCTGCGCCAACGAGGAGACGAGTTCTTCCGTGAGGACGATCAAGTCCTGATAGTCGGCATAGGCGATGTAGAACTCCAGCATCGTGAATTCCGGGTTATGAATCGTCGAGATGCCTTCGTTTCTGAAATTGCGGTTGATTTCAAACACGCGCGGAAAGCCGCCGACAATCAACCGCTTCAAATAGAGTTCCGGCGCGATGCGGAGGTAGAGATCGACGCCGAGCGCATTATGGTGTGTGACAAAGGGTTTTGCCGCCGCGCCGCCGGGAATCGGATGCATCATCGGCGTTTCGACTTCGAGGAACCCTCGCTCGATCAAGAAGGTTCGGATGCCGGCGATAATTCTGCTGCGGGTGGCGAAGATGCCATGGACTTCAGGATTGGCAATCAAGTCGACATAGCGCTGGCGATAGCGGGTTTCTACGTCCGTCAACCCGTGCCACTTTTCAGGAAGAGGCCTGAGGGCTTTGCTCAAGAAGGTGAGCTGGGTTACCTCGACAGTGAATTCGTTGGTCTTTGTGCGAAAGAGAGTGCCGGTCACGCCGATCCAATCGCCCAGATCGAGCTGTTCGGCGACGCGATAGGCCTGTTCTGAGAGATGATCTTTCTTGAGGTAGACTTGCAGCCGGTCGGATCCGTCCTGTAGCACCGCGAAACCTGCCTTGCCGAATCGCCGCAAGGCGACGATGCGCCCTGCCATGGTACAGGAGATCTTCTCTTGCTCCAGAACCTCTTTGGTTTTCTCCCCATGGAGCTTGCTCAGTTGGCCCGCGCGATCCTTCACGTCGAAGCGCGTGCCGTAGGGCGCCACGCCCGCTTCACGCAGGATGTCGAGCTTCTTTATCCGTTGCTGCTGTTGTTCGTTCAGTTCTTCCATCACGTGCCTTTGCGGATGTTCTTTCTCGGTCAGTTATCGAACTCGTCCGTTTCCGACTGTTGATAGCTGAGCGCGGTGACCCCAAGTTGCTTCATCTTCAAATAGGCCTCGATGAACCCGTCCAGATCACCGTCCATGACGGCGGCTACCTGGCCCACTTCATAGCCCGTGCGGAGATCCTTGACCATTTGATAAGGCTGGAACACATAGGATCGAATCTGGCTGCCCCAGGCGATATCTTTCTTCTCGCCGACGATCGCATTGAATTCCGCCTCTTTCTTTTTTAGTTCCAGTTCATAGAGGCGCGCCTTCAAAACTTTCATCGCGCCATTGCGATTCTGGAGCTGTGACCGTTCGTTCTGACATTGCACGACGATGCCGGTCGGCAGGTGTGTCATCCGGATGGCCGTTTCGACCTTATTTACGTTCTGGCCTCCGGCGCCGCCGGCCCGGAAGGTATCGATCCTCAGATCTTTGTCTTCGATGACGAGATCGATATCTTCATTCACCTCGGGATAGACGAAGACCGAAGCAAAGGAGGTATGCCGCCGCTTATTCGCGTCGAAGGGTGAAATGCGCACCAAGCGATGCACACCCGCCTCGGCCTTGAGATAGCCGTAGGCATAGGGTCCTGTCACTGACAGAGTCACGCTCTTGATGCCTGCTTCCTCTCCCGGGAGCAGGTCCAGCGTTTCGACCTTGAATTTTTTGCTCTCGGCCCAACGGACATACATACGGAGCAGCATCTGCGCCCAGTCCTGCGATTCCGTCCCACCGGCGCCGGGATGGATTGCCACAATCGCGTTGTTGGGGTCCAGTTCGCCCGAGAGTAGAAGTTCAAGCAGCAGGGCGGCGAGCGTCGGCTCGAATTGATCCAGTTCGGCGATCAACTCTTTCACGAGCCCGGCGTCACCGCTTTCTTCTGCCAATTCAAGTAACGCGTCCAGATCGTTCCTCTTCCCATCGATATCACGCCACTGCTGGAGGTCACGCTCAATCGAAGATTTTTTTCTGCTGATCTTGGCGGCCTTCTGAGTATGGTTCCAAAAATCAGGCTGGGATGTCTGTTGTTCGAGATGAGCCAACTCGGCCGTCATGCGGGCAAAGTCAAAGATGCCCCCGTAGTTCAGTGACCAATTGCTCAACGGCCCGTACGCGATTCTTGACGTCATCTAACATGGAGCGACCCTTTCTATCTAGCAGGATGCTGAAAAAGTCCGCCAGCATTTGAAGACCGTTATTTGGTTTGTTTGGTTAACCAGATGAACCAAATCAACCAGTTTGAGCATCCTGCGCTATTGAACCGTCAGCGTCATTCTTCGATATCTCATCGGCATTTTTCGTATGAACCATGTCATTCCTCAACCTGCTACACAGGAGTGGCTGCGATTGCATCCGGCTCAGACTCCTTGGTGCGGAATATGCCGAATAGGAACAAGAGCGCGCAGATTATAGCACAGCCATAGGCAAACACATCGCCGTATCGGCTGTAAAACGTATGCGGATGCCAGACTTGCATCGTCGCCTTGACCGCCTGCTCCGTGAAGATCGGCGTTGCCTCGACGATGCGCCCGAACGGATCGATAAACCCGGAAATGCCGGTGTTGGCTGAGCGGGCAAAGGCCAAATGATTTTCGACCGAACGAAACACCACCATTGAAAAATGTTGTGAAGCAGCCGACGAGGCGCCAAACCAGGCATCGTTCGTCATAGTCACTAGGAACTCCGCCCCGTTCAGTGCAAATTGCCGTACCAGGTTTGGAAAGATCACTTCGTAGCAGATTGCCACCCCAAAACTTATCGGTTTCGGTGTCGCCTCAGCCTTGCCTCCAGTTGCAGACTTGGGTTTCGGCGTCAAGGTCAAGACCGCCGAACCGGTTCCCGGCTCGAAGTCGCCGATCCCTTCCACAAGTTTGTCGAGGAAAAACAGGAGTGAAGACTTGAATGGAATATATTCTCCGAATGGGACCAGATGATGCTTGTCATAACGTCCTAACAATTGGCCGTCGGGGGCGAGGAGGTATGCGCTGTTCATCAGATAG
>JANOJM010000186.1:0-8175 GCA_031418735.1 Nitrospiraceae bacterium
ATTCGGGACGCTATTGCGGCAGTTGGACTGCCAACAGTTGAGGTCCATCTGTCCAATATTCATCAGCGTGAAGAGTTTCGCCATCGATCGTATATTGCAGGAGTCGCTCTCGGACAGATTACCGGCTTGGGTCCGACCGGCTATCTCCTCGCCCTTCGCGGCCTGCACGACCACTTGACCGCATCTCGACGTGAGAAGAAGACACCCGCACCGGCAACATCGCGACGAATGGCATAGTGAATGAGACAGTGAGCCGGATGAGCGGCTTTTGACAGTCTGAAGGGAGTACCGAGTGATTTCTACGACAGATTTTCGCGGTGGTGTGCGGCTCATGGTCGATAACCAGCCGTTTTATATCGTTGAGTTTCAACATGTAAAGCCTGGCAAGGGCGGAGCGTTCGTGCGCACTAAGCTCAAGAGCTATCTTTCAGGCAATGTCCTGGATCGCACCTTCCGATCAGGAGAACGGTTTGAAGAACCGGATCTTGAAGAACGGACCATGCAATTTCTCTATGCAACAGACGATGCCTATACCTTTATGGACACGGAGAGCTTTGAGCAACTGACGTTCGAAAAGGGTAAGCTCGGCGGCAACGCGGACCTCTTGAAAGAAGACATGACAGTGAAGATCCTTGTGTACGAACATCGCCCGATCGACGTTGAGCTGCCCAACTTTATCGAACTAAGAGTCAGCGATACGGAACCGGGTTTCCGTGGCGATACCGCGACGGGCGGCACCAAGCTCGCCACCCTTGAAACCGGCGCCACCATCAAGGTTCCGCTCTATTTGGAAACCGGGACCGTGATTAGGATCGATACCCGTACCCGAGAGTATGTGGAGCGTGTTCGGTGAGTAAACGGACGTCCGGCAAATCGAAGAAGGGTGTGCCGCCGATCATTCTGCCTCAGGCTTTTGCCCCGACCCAGAGCGGGCAGAGTTCACGCTTACTGTCGGGACAACAAACCAAAGACATTCAGGAATTGATCGATCTATTAAAGAAAAATAACCTGACCGAATTGGAGTTGGAGCGCGACGGACTCAGAGTTCGCGTGCGATACGAGGTCGGCGTTAAGTCGATCTCAACCACTGTTGCTGACCAGGGAGCAGCCGGATTGACCTCAGCCGTTCAAGCGCCCACCGTGGCCGGCGCTCAGACCGAAAATACGACAGGGATGGTCACCATCGTGTCTCCGATCGTCGGAACGTTCTATCGGTCTCCCTCTCCTGATGCCGATCCCTATGTTGAAGAGGGTGATTACGTGAAAATCGGGCAGGTTCTGTGCATCGTCGAAGCCATGAAGCTGATGAATGAAATCGAATCGGAGGTCAATGGGCGGGTCACGAAAATTTTGGCCGAAAGCACCAAGCCGGTGGAGTACGGCCAAGCGCTCTTCCTCGTCGATCCGACAGCCACGCCTTAGTCTTCTTCCCTCGACCCACACCGGAGTACCTACGTGTTCAAGAAAGTATTGATAGCTAATCGCGGGGAGATTGCGCTCCGCGTGATTCGCGCCTGTAAGGAACTCGGTATTAAGACCGTGGCGATTTATTCTGAGGCCGATGCGGCGAGCCTCCATGTCCGCGCAGCCGACGAGAAGATCTGCGTCGGGCCTTCTGACGCTGCATTGAGCTACAGAAATATTCCCAACGTCCTCAGTGCCGCGGAGATCACCGGGGCGGATGCCATCCATCCCGGCTATGGGTTCCTCTCCGAGAACGCCCATTTTGCAGAAGTGTGCGAGTCCATCGGCGTCAAATTCATCGGCCCAACGTCCGAACACATCGCTCTCCTGGGCGACAAAGCCAAAGCGCGTGAAATCGTTGCCCGCCGAGGCTTACCCGTCACACCGGGCAGCCCAGGCGAACTGAAAAGCGAGCAGGAAGCCCTCGAAGCCGCCAGCAAGGTCGGGTATCCCGTCATCATCAAAGCCTCAGCCGGTGGGGGAGGACGCGGCATGCGCGTCGTCAATAAAGCCGAGGATCTCGCCCGCGCGTTTCAAGCAGCACAAGCCGAAGCGAAGACCACGTTCGGTAACGACGCCGTCTACCTCGAACGGTATTTTCTCGAGCCTCGCCATATCGAAGTGCAGATTGTCGCCGACCATCGTGGGCATGTCGTACATCTCGGCGAGCGCGACTGCTCGATCCAACGCCGGCATCAAAAGCTTCTCGAAGAAACGCCGTCGCCCGCCGTGGACGATAAACTCAGACGGGAAATCTGCCGTGTTGCGGTCGAAGCCGTCAAAGCCGTGCACTATCGTAATGTCGGCACCGTCGAGTTCCTGCTCGACAAGGACCATAATTTTTTCTTCATGGAAGTGAATACTCGCATCCAGGTCGAGCACGCGATCACAGAAATGGTGACCGGCATCGACCTCATCAAGGAGCAAATCAGGCTAGCCGACGGACAGTCCCTGTCGTTCAAGCAGCAAGACATCAAGCTCATCGGCCACAGCCTTGAATGCCGCATCAATGCCGAAGATCCTGAGAAGTTTACGCCTTGCCCAGGCATGATTACCAAGTACAGCGCGCCTGGTGGATTCGGAGTCCGAGTCGACTCCGCGATGGAAGCGAATATGATGGTTGTCCCGTTCTACGATTCGATGATCGCCAAAGTCATCACCCATGGACGGGACAGGCAGGAATCCATTGCCCGTATGCGCCGAGCCCTCGACGAGTTTGTGATTGAGGGCATTAAGACGACCATCCCCCTGCACAAACGGATTCTTAACGATCCCGACTTCCAGAAGGGCCACGTTTCCACGACATTCTTAGAGCGGTTCCTTGCGAGCTAAAGCTGCCTCTCCCGCAAGGGTTACGGGATGAGCGCGCTGATTTCATTTGAAGCACAACTTTCTCCGGCCTCGCCGATACTCGTCACTGCAAAATAGTATGTCTTTCCTCTCGTAAGATTTCCAAACATGTGCATCACGTCTCGATCAAGAATAGCCAGACCTTGGTATGTCTTGGAAGTGGTTCCATAGTAAATCTTATGCCCGATTACCGCGGGATCGGATGGTCGATCCCATTCCAAGATTGCCTGTGTGCGTGGCGTTACCCGTTCTGCAGAGACACGGTCAGATCGAAGAAGTGTCCCTCCGGTGACCAAGAGCGATTCGTCCGCTAACAGCGTTGCAGTATGGAATGCCCGAGGGCTGATTAAACTGCTCCCGAAGATCCATAGTTTGTTCGTCGCATCATACAGTTCCGACGAGCTCAGCATTCCTTTTTCATCTTCTCCACCCACAACAAACACCGAATTATTCGATAGCCCTGTCGCAGAATGTCCTGCCCGGGGCACCTGAAGATCCGTTGTGCCGACCCATTGGCCTTGACCAGTATTAGGATCGAGTACGCGGTATATCTCGGCGGACGCGAGTGCGCCACCGCTGCCGTACCCTCCAGCAACGAGAACGTCTCCATTCGTTAGCACTGTTGCTGTATGCCCTGTACGGGCGATAGTCATGTTTTGCGGTAGGCTCCACAGGCCTGTGTTTGAATCGTATAGCTCGGAAGTGCCAGTCAGTCCTCGACTGCCCCATCCCCCCGTCACGAGAACCTGCCCTGTTGGCAGCAATGTTGTCGCATGACCGGTCCGCGGGACGGACATAGACCCTGCAAAGCTCCATTGATTTAGCCTTGGATTATAGAGTTCTGCAGATGCCAGTGCGGCTCCATTGAGATTCCGCCCTCCGATAAGAAGTACTGATCCTTCTGCATCGGGAAGTCGAGTCGCCGAATGATGATATCGAGGCTCGCTTATATTCGCTGCCGGGCGCCATGTATCAGTACCCCTATCATAGATCTCCGCTGACGCCGTGATTCCAGTGCTGTCATACCCTCCAGCCAGAAGTAGATCGCCATTTACAAGTAGCGTCGCCGTATGACCGGTACGGGAGCCACTTAAGTCTGCAGCGTTGCTCCATGTCGCTGAAGCTGGATGATAGTTTTCTGTGGAAGACAAGCCTCCCCCTACGCCATATCCGCCGACAACAATCACATCCTGGTTTCCGAGGAGCGTCGCTGTGTGCCCGATACGGGCAACGGTCATCGAGGTGGAATTTCTAACGGACACGATGCTTGGTGGTGGGCCACATACCGAGGCCGTTGAAATGTTGGGCGAAGAACTACTCGATGAAGAACCACCTCCCGAGCAGGCAACGACGAAGGTGCTGAACAAAAAGATGGCGACGAACAACCTGGTGTGAGCGTGAATTACCATGCAACTTTGAGCCATATCAGGTGAGATAGTTCATCTGGAAATAAACGAGCCAGCTCATCCATATTAACTGCTGCCATCTTGTCTTCAGAGTCGAAATCTGACAAGCCCCCTATAAGATGGGGGATAACTCGCGCCTGATGCATGAGCAGCAGGATGACTCCTATCTGAAAAGCTTGCGGGGATCGATCTCATATTGACGGCTCAATATTGTGGCGAAGTCATAAGCCTTCGCGTTCATAGCCATTAAGCAAAACTGTGGATAAGTTAGATTATTTCGTAACACCCCACATTGTGGAATTGGATTCAAGGAGGAAATTAGCGCAGAGGGACTACGAAACCACGAATGGTAGAAAAGAGAAACATTGTCCCGTCAAGCCACAAAATATAGGGGCTTCAACGGACAGGCCACATTGCTCATTATTTAGGCAAACTGCTCGGAGGTCTCTCAACGTCGGCCATTTTCCATCTGACAAGCCGCTCATCCACAGAGTTATCCACAAAAGCTGTGGAATAGGATCGCTGTCACGTGAAAAGGCGAGTTACTTATTCTGTTTCGCTGGCATTTGGGATGAGGGTTTATCCTGGCCCTTCTCTGTGATCTTTTTGACTGCGTTACCGATCGCAGCCCCAATCTTGGGAATCTCGTTTTCAATATTCTTGGCCGCGCTCTTCAGCCCTCGTCCAAGGTCCTCTACGGTGAGACCTTTACTCTCCTCTGCGGTGCGACTCTCAGCCGCGATAGCTGCCTGTACAAACGCTGAGAACGATAGTACTGCAACGACCATGACCATTTTGTTCATGAGATACCTCACGGTTTCAGAAACTATATCATGACCGGAACTGGCTTTCTCGGAGAAATCCAGCTATCTGCTTGCATCTTCGATCTTGCCACTTCTAAAATGCAGTTTGCTGAGGCCTCTATGCCAATCACGCTTCATTCCCACCGTCACGTTCCTGTGCCGCACTGCAGGGGCAATAGCTGGCGTTCGTTCTGCAAACTGCCGCTCGCATTTTCCCTAGGCTTCTGGGCACTAATAACGCTTCTGGCTCTGAGCAGCGGACCAGCGTATGCGGGGTGGGTGCTGACGAGCGGAGACGATGAAGCGGGATTAACGGTCTACATCGACCCGGACACCATTCGCCGCAATGGGAATCTGGCGAAGATGTGGCAATTATACGACTACAAAACCGTTCAAACAGTGGCAGGCGATTCACTATTGTCATTCAAGCGATTCAACGAATACGATTGTACGGAAGAGCGCACACGTACGCTTGGGTATACGTGGTTCTCGGGCAACATGGGACGCGGTCCCGTGGTATACAGTACCGCTGAGAAACTTCAGTGGGAGCCGGTTACCCCTCGTAGTATCAATCACACGCTCTGGAAGGTAGCCTGTAGTAAGAAGTGAATGCCGCTGGTTCTCACCCCCTTTCAAGCCTCTACATCATTCTTGATCCGTCAGTCTGCCCTGCGCGCCCCTTGGTCGAGGTGCTGACGGTGGCGGCCGAGGCCGGCGCGTTCCTCTTCCAATATCGCAACAAGACCGCATCGATGAAGGACGCCTACACGGAAGCGTTGGCGCTCCGGCAAGCTGCTGCTCAGGCAGGCGTCTTGTTCATTGTCAACGATCGCTGCGACTTGGCCCTGGCCGTGGATGCAGATGGCGTACATCTAGGGCAGGGAGACTTGCCGCTCGACTTGGCGAGAAAAGTAATGGGCCCGGACAAGCTAATCGGGATCTCCACGCACAATCCCGACCAGGTGCGGAAGGCCAACGCTGGGAAGCCTGACTATCTAGGCTTTGGCCCCATTTTTACGCCGGGCTCCAAGCAGGACCATGATCCGGTGGTTGGGCTTGAGGGGTTACGTGCAATCACTGGACTCACGTCGTTGCCGGTGTTTGCGATCGGTGGTATTCAACTCGGCCAGGTGGGGGAGGTGATGCGAGCCGGCGCGAAAGGCGTTGCAGTTATTTCAGCAATCCTCAAGGCCCAGGATATCGGCCATGCGGTGAAAGAGTTTCTCGCTCAGATGCCAAAACCAGCTTCGCCAGCTTTGTGATGGCGGGGGTTTCTGCCAGGTGAACCAATCCTTCGTCCCAATTTTGATTTATGTTCTGGCTGTGTGCAATCGGCCCTACGACGGGAACCTTTGCAAGTCGTCGCAGGAGGGTTATGGTCGATTGTTCCTGCAAGCGATCGGATTTCGTGAGCACTGGTCTCCGCTGATTCAAGACCAACGCTACGATAGGAATCTTTCGTTGGCGGAGTGCCTGAAGTGTCAGTAGGGCGTGATTGATTCCTCCTAAGCCAGAATGTCCGACCACGATCGCTGGCAATTTCAACTGATAGATGAGGTCTACGACGTTGAGCGATGAGGTCAGCGGCGCATAGACACCGCCGACTCCTTCTACCGCCATAAATGTATGTTTCTGACGCAGCGTATGAAAGGCCCGAATGATAGGGGCCATTCGCACGGTCGTTCCTTCCGCTCGTGCGGCAGAGACTGGCGCTACTGGAAGTCGAAAGACATAGGGAGAAACTTCTGCCATAGGATCACAGCTTCCAGCCGCTCTCCGCAAACGTGCTCCATCAGACCGCGCCTTACCCGATCGTGAAACCCCCGTTTCAATCGGCTTCATGACGCCGACATCGATTCCTCGCTGCTTCAGCCAGACCACCAGTGCCGCGGCGACAAGTGTTTTTCCGACACCCGTATCAGTAGCGGTGATAAAAACCCCTCGCGAACTGGAATCGGTAGCTAGTTGTTTGGGTCGTCGCATAATTGATTTCTGGTGGAAATCGGAACCCTGCTTCACGCAGGATGATCCAAAAGGCTGCCAGCAAGGCCGCAGCCGAAGAAAGCACCGCAGGCGTACCCTCTGGGGTACGTTGAGGATGCTTTCGAGGTGAGAACGAAGCTGGCGGGTTTTTGGGACATCCTGCTAAAGGTTCCTGCTGTCACAGTTCCACACCTGTCCCGACACATCATGAAGTTGCGCTAGATAGACGACAGTCTTGGCCACTTCCTCTCGCGATGGCGGCCGGCCTAACGCATGGCCGTTCCAAGTATTGCCTTTCGGCATGGCCTCTTCCGACAATCCTGTCATCTGCCAGCCTGGTAAGAGGAGATTCACTCGAACATTGTCTGCACCCCATTCTTTGGCTGCGGTCTGCACCAGACCGATGAGACCGGCTTTTGAGGCAGCGTAGGCGGCCTGTCCAATCACCCCATGGAATCCCGCATACGATCCAATCACGACAATCGACCCACCGCCACGCGCAATGAGGGGCGGGGCCATAGCGCGAAGACAGTGAAATGTTCCCGTCAGATTCGTGCCTATGACCTCGTCCCAATCTTCTTGGCGTTGTCGAAGCAGGAGATGACTCCCTCCAATTCCGGCATTGCAGACAAACACAGACGGCACAGGTGCTAGGCGACAGAAGGCTTCCACCATCTGTTGCACCTCATGCGTCTCGCGAATATCGGCTCCGTAAAGTGTCCCGCTTCCACCGGTAGCCACTACGTGCTCGAGCGTGTCTTCGGCTGCGGCCTTGTTTCGATGATAATGTATCCCAACAGACCAACCGTCGGCCGCAAAGGCTAGACTGATTGCTCGGCCAATCCCTCCAGACGCACCGGTCACAAGCACCGCATCTCTTTGGTTTGTTTGGTTCATTTGCTTTGTCTTGTGTATCTGGTTGGACCGGATTAACCAAATAACGATCCGATTATGGGAGGGATATCCTACTGAAGGCAAGCCTGCTCTCTACCTTGCCGCCTCCAGGATTGCTATGGTACTTTTACAACGAGCCTGTCCGACATTGCCTTCGTGACGAGGCGAAGGAGATGCAGCCAGATGCGAGGCCGCAGGCCCGGAACAACCGGAGGCGTATTCACTGGAATACGTTGAGGATGGTTTCGGGCTGAGAACGACGCAGATGGTTGCAG
>JANOJM010000187.1:0-5596 GCA_031418735.1 Nitrospiraceae bacterium
ATCGCCTCCCGTTTTAATCTTTGCCACCGATTGAAGCGCGCTTACCCACTCTGGAGGTGGCGGAGGAATCTCACCACATTTACGGTAGTCCTCCTCGATGCGTGTCGCTTCTTCCATCATTCTTCGCTGCAGGGCAGGAAACTCCTGCATATCCTTGCGAACCATATTCCCCACTCGCTCGAATTCCCGCTCGATCACGGTCACTTGACTTTCCTGCCCATGCGCCAACAGCACCGACTGATTGCGCAACTTCAGATTGTCTGCACAGAGAAACAGCCAGCGGGCAATGAACCGCGTAGACTGGGACAGCAGCGCACATACCGAATGAATGACCCCATGCATGGGCTTGCGCGCTGCATACAAAAACAGCATGGCCAGTATGGCCAACGCCAAGACGGATAAGGCCACGCTATTGGGCCAAAACAACCATGAATTCCAGGTCGTCATTACCGGTTCCTCCCTTTGCTCATACCACTGCTGTTCTCGTCAGGATCTTTGACCATTTGCGCCGTACTCGGCCCAAAAAGTTCCTCACTGTATGCTCGCGACTACACCTGGGGTTTTCCCTGATCCGCAGCCTCGCATCAGACTGCATCGCCTTCGCCTTCTCATTCAGGCAATAGGAGACAGCCGCCCAGCCGGTTTTTTGCCGATACTTGAAACGTGACGCGCGAATGGTTGCGACGTACAGCATTCTCGACCTACAGAGCATTATTCATGCCGTTTCGCCAAGATATGGCGAATTGTGCGCGACGGGCGAGTCTCGCGTGACGGGCAAGGGTTCGAGGTCCGAGGTTCGAGGTTTTCGGAACTTCGAACCCAGAACTTAGAACTTCGGATCGTGCCCATCGCGCTTGAATCAGGCGAGGGAAATTGCGGTCCAAAGCTTCACGACGATCCAGCAGATTGCTGCAATGGCGAGCAACAGAAGCACGACGGTCCCGGCGATGATGCAGACCACATAGATCCTAGCCTGCTGCGTTTCTCGGTATGGTTGAGTCGCAGCTCGCCGCAGTAATTCCGCATTTCTCGCGTGACTCCGAAACCAGATGGAGAAGAGATCGCCGAGGATGGGAATCGCACCGATGGTTCCATTGATGAGGAGGTTCAGGCTCATCCGTGCAATGACGATCTGCGGTACTTGCAGGCGCGCGGCCAATATCAAAATGACAGCCCCGATGAGATTGGCCAACATGTCACCGATTCCGGGAATCAATCCGAGCAACGGATCGAGTCCTACATAGAAGGGTGTGCCAGGGATTTTGAAGGTTGTATCCAGAATCCTGGCGAGTAATTCCGCCGTCGCCACCAGGGCTTCTCGTTGAGGATCGGAAGATGAAGACTCTGGAGGGAAACGAGGAGATGGGTCAGCCACGATGTAACCAAATTGCGCGGAAATTCTTGAGGATTCGTGCGATCTCAATCTCATCTGCGTAGCCCATGGGATCGAACAGTATCATGAGATACACTGCGGAACAATTCTGGGTAAGAGACCAAACAGCCCACACCCTACGGCTGAAAGGATCCGCCCCTTGACGCCATGATCAAGATAAGTCATATCACCGTGGCTGTTCCGGCCTGGTGTCACACCCTACGATGGAGGCCTCTATGCGTGCACGATTGATTTGTTCCCGTCATGCCCTTGTGAGGAGGTTGATCCTCCTCTCATTCCTGCTACTCCCCTGGCCGGTCCTGGCAGAAGAAGGGGCGGCGCTTCCACTTTCCAAGATCATGCTCTATTCCAGCGGCGTGGGATATTTCCAACATGACGGCATAGTAAACAACCGAGTGCAACTCGACCTTCGCCTGCATGCAAATCAGATTAACGACATACTCAAGAGTTTAGTCGTGCAGGACTTCGGCGGCGGCAAAGTCTCGACCGTCACCTACGGTTCACGCGATCCCGTGACGAAAACGCTCGGCAGCTTCGGCATCAATCTAAACGGCAATCCGACCCTGGGACAGATTCTGACTCAGGTCCGGGGAGAGACGGTCGAGGTCACCGCGCCCAACCCCATCGCCGGCACGTTGCTGGGCGTGGAAAAGAAAACAGAATCCATCGGCGAGGGTTCGCAGCGCCGCGTCATCGAGCAGGAATATGTCACGCTCCTGACAGAAGAGGGGTTCCGCTCACTCTCGCTGGCGAACGTGCAGCGCATCAAATTGACCAATCCCGCCTTGAATACTGAGCTGCACCAGGCACTCGCCATACTCGCAACAAATCACGATGCCCAGAAGAAGACCGTCTCGATTACCTTCGATGGCACCGGAAGCCGTCAAGCCCGTGTCGCGTACCTGACGGAAACCCCGGTCTGGAAGACCACCTATCGGCTCGTCTTGGACGAGGACAAAGCGCCCTACCTGCAAGGCTGGGCCATTGTGGAAAATCAGACTCCACAGGACTGGCGCAACGTCAAACTCTCCCTTGTTTCTGGACGGCCCATTTCCTTCACGATGGATCTGTATCAACCGCTTTACAACCCACGTCCCGTCGTACAGCCTGAGCTCTACGCCAACCTCAAACCTCAGACGTACGGCGATGCCATGGATGAACTCAAGCCGATGGCTCCTGCCCCGCCAGCCTGGAGCGAGCTGAAAAAAGAGCGTTTGCTCGGCAAGATGGCACAAGGTGCTGCCAGTAGTCGGGCCAATGGTCCAGCCGCAGCTGTCGCCGCCGAAATGGAGATGGGCAGTTTGGATGAAGGCGTGGCCTCCATGGCGATGGCTGAAGACAGAGGCGAGCTATTCGAATATCGTATCGACCAACCAGTCACTCTCGCCAAGCACCAGAGCGCACTGCTGCCCATCATTGGCCAGACGCTCCAGGGGCAAAAAGTCTCGCTCTATAATCAAAGCGTCAATGCGAAACATCCACTAAACGGGTATCGGCTCAAAAACACTTCGGCCCTTCATTTAATGCAAGGCCCCATCACGCTGTTCGACAGCGGAACCTATGCCGGCGATGCGCGCATCGAGGATCTTCCTCCGGGACAAGACCGGCTGATCAGCTATGCCCTTGATCTCAAGACCGAAGTGGAACCCAACCTTGAAGGCGGCACGCAAGAACTTGCGACCGTCACATTGAAAAAGGGCACGATGCTCATCTCGCGCCGTTTGGTCGAAGACCGGACCTATCTCGTGAAGAACCGCGACGCCAAAGCCAAGACCGTACTGATCGAACAACCCTATCGTGCGGACTGGAAACTTGCCGAACCGAAGGAACCGACAGAACGGACGCGCGACCTGTACCGCTTCAGCGTCTCAGTCGATCCAGGGAAAAGTGCGACAGTCCGCGTCAAAGAAACGCTGCCTGTTCAGGAATCGATCCTCTTGATGGAGAGCGGCATCGATCAAATCGTCCATTACCAGCAAGCGAAGGAAGTCAGCCCAAAAGTGAAAGAAGCGTTGCAACGCGTGGTGCACTTGCGCAGCAAGCTGGACGACACGCGCGCCCAACGGACTCGCCTAGACCAACGCACTGCTGAGATCACCGCTGAACATACTCGCATCCGTGAGAACATGCAGCGGCTCCAGCAGAACTCCGATCTCTATACTCGCTATGTCAAGAAGTTGGACCAGCAGGAGACTGAGCTGGAGAACCTGCGCAAAGAAATCGAGCGCCTCAAAAACGGGGAGGAAGAACATCGGCGGGAATTGCAAAACTACGTGATGAATCTGGACGTGGCATCCTGATAAAGCAGGTTAAGGCTGAGGTTACGGTCGGTCGGTCTCGACCTTAACCTCAGCCTCGGCCTTGATTGAAGAACTGTCGTATCTGCTCCTCCGTGGCGCAGCCGACAAGGAGATAATGATCCGGCGAGACAATGAGGGGAACCCCGGCCTGGCCTGTGCCGTGCCAGGCCGATTCCCACTTTTGAGCCACCTGGCGATCCTCGCCATTGACCGTACCCACATCCTCGAGTGAGCCTCCTACCTGCTCAACTAGCTTCAGAAGAACTCCCGGATCGGAGATATCCCTGCCTTCACACCAGAAGGCCCGATAGGTCTCGCGCACAAAATCCATCGCATGCGATGGATCATGTCGTAGAAGCGCCACTGCTTGTTCAATCGCCGGCCTTGTATTGGGTTTGCCAGGAGGGAGCGCAATGGGCAACCCCGGCGCCAGCCGCTGCACGACCGCCACTTCGTGGCGCAATTCAGCACCCAACGAACCCTGCCACGGTTTCATTGGGCGAGGCAGATGCGACGCATGCTGCACGCCTCGCCATTCACAGCGCACAAGCAAATTCATCTCGTATAGCCGTTCGTGCATGGCGTAACAGAACGGACAGTTGAAATCACTGTAAAGAATGCTGGCGCTGGACATAGATGCTCCCTGCTGGAAATACTTCTGACGCGTGAGGATATCGAGGACCTCATCATCTATTCAATACAATTATTCTCATCGATCCATAATCCCCAATAATTCGTGAAGACTGACTCGATCAGACGTTGGCTCTATTTCATTCATGTCCGTTGTATGTTGTTCTATGGGAACGTTCAAGCCTGATCAGTGCTAGGCTAAAGACTCCACACATGGAGGTGCCCTATGATGTCTACTATTCACTCGGTCCTTTCCGGGGTTGGGGCCTATGCGAAACAAATTGAGGTCTCGGCGAACAATGTGGCCAACGTCAATACCGACGGATTCAAGAAATCTCACCTGGAGTTTGTCTCCGTGGAAACCGGTGGCGTGCTCCCCGTCGTTCGAAAAGACGACTCCGCCGGTCCCACAGTCCTACGTGATCGCGGCTACGGTCCAACACAAGTGGAATTGTCGAACGTCGATCTTGGTGAGGAAGCCGTCAATCAAATCATCGGTCAGCGAGGGTTCGAAGCCAACCTCCAGGTCTTAAAGGCTGCTGACGACATGTTGGGCAGCATTCTGGATATCAAGAAATAGCAGACCCCTCCAGTCAACAGAAAGCACGCCGGCAGAAGACCTATCGCGTAGCATTCCATTCAACCAATATGATATGTCGAGTCCATGGCTGGCCCCATCCTGCTCCTCATTCCTCCGCTCACTCAGCTGAATACGCCCTACCCTTCCACCGCCTACCTCACGGGATTCCTCCGTGGCCAAGGGATTCAAGCCTCTCAAGCAGACATCGGCATTGAGATGGTCCTCCGGCTCTTTTGTCGATCGGGGCTCCAAGCCCTGTTTGAGCAAGTGCGCGAGCGCGAAGATGAGTTGCCCGGTGAAGCCAGACAGATGTTGGCGGTCGAGCCGGCCTATCTGAACGCCATCGACCCAGTCATTGAATTTCTGCAAGGACACAACCCCTCCTTAGCCTTGCTCCTCGCCCGCCCAGGGTTTCTTCCCCAAGGCCCCCGGTTTGCCGGCCAGAGAGAACGCGCTGCGTCATTTCGCGCCTTGCCGGAACAGGATCGTGCCAAACGGTTCGCCACCTTGTATCTCGAAGACCTGGCGGATTTGACCCAGGCAACCGTCTCTCCTCATTTCGCCCTGAGCCGCTATGCCGAACATATCGCCCAGGCAGCCTCATCGTTCGAAACCATCATCGACGCGATCGCCGTCCCTCCGACGCTGACGGATCGCTTCATGCTCGAATCCATGTGGGAGCATCTTGAGCGC
>JANOJM010000188.1:0-3034 GCA_031418735.1 Nitrospiraceae bacterium
ATGTTGAGCGAAGATAAAATCAGCCATCTCTCCCACGTCATTCTTCAGGCGGTCAAGAAAAGCCCGGTGGCCACCGTACAGGCCGATGAGGGACGGGTGTTGAAAGAGATCAAGCGAGTGCTCGCGTCCGAGTTGGCACAAGAAGAAGCCATCAATCAAAAGGTCAGGGCCAAGCTGGCTTCCTACTCACGCGGGATTATCGAGGGCAGTGCGGAGTGGGAGGTGCTTTATCGGAAGGCGTTCGAAGAGGAGACGCGAAAACATGCGAAGGCGTGACGTGCCCATGGAACGTGACGGCGCGATGAAATATCTGTCTCTGCTCGGAGCGATTTTTTTGCTATTTGGAGGAACCGCCTGTTCCTTCATGAGCAAGGAGAAACCGTTGGTTCCGCTGGGGCTTGAGTCAGGAGTGAAGCCGCAAGCGGTGACTCTGACTGAGCAGGGGACGCAGGCCTATCACGCGAAGCAGTTTAACGAGGCGAAAAATTATTTTTCCCAAGCGGTGGCCGAGGCCCCTCAATCGGGCCCCGCGCACTATAACTATGCCTTGGCCTTGAATAATGTGGGCGAGACGGAGCAGGCGCGCCAACATTTTATGGAAGCGGCTAACTTTGCTCCGGGAGACAAAGTGATCTGGGATTCGCCCGCGCTTCGTCCCTATGGCAATGTGGAGAGGCCGAAAAGGAAACTCATTCCATTTGGTGCAGGCCAGCAGGGCCTGGGCGGCGGGACTGGTGGGCGAAGATAATAAGGGCCGAATGGGAATAGGAGATAGCTAATGGCAAAGGAACTTACAGTCGGTGATAAGGCTCCCGCTCTCTCTCTGCCCGATCAATCGGGAGAGCTGGTTAGCCTGAAAGATTTTACAGGCAAGCAAGTTGTGCTCTACTTTTACCCCAAAGACGATACCCCTGGCTGTACGACGGAGTCGTGCGACTTTCGTGATGCTGCCACGCCGATCAAGAAGGCGGGCGCAGTTGTGTTGGGCGTGAGTTTTGACGGCCAGGCATCCCACCAGAAATTCATCAAGAAGTTTACCTTGCCGTTCACATTGCTCAGCGACGAGGATAAGGTCGTCGCGACAGCCTATGGGGTCTACAAAGAGAAAAGCATGTATGGCAAGAAATACTGGGGCATCGAACGTAGTACGTTCGTGATCGACCAGGCCGGCAAGTTGAAGGCGATCTTCCGCAAGGTCAAGGTTGGCGGTCATGTCGATGAAGTGATAGCGGCCCTAAAAGCCTAACCTTCTAGCAGGATGCTGAAAAAGCCCGCCAGCAGCGTTCTCGGTTCATCGAAATCCTCAACGTACCCCAGAGGGTACGCCTCCGGTTTCGACTCGCCTGCGGCCTTGCTGGACGGCCTTTTTGAGCATCCTGCTTGGTGTGCTCCTGTTGTCCTATACGTGCAGGTTATTGAATCCCACCGTGGACAATAGTTTTTTCCGCAGAGCCGGTCTCTTTACTTTTCTCTTCTTTTGGGCTGCGCCCGTAATCCTCTCCGCGGCGGAGAAGATTCCCGGAACCTTGTCCGTTCACGATAGCCTCACTGCTCCCAACCAGCCAGCTACTATTGAAGCGATGCTCACAGGGAAGAGTCTCCGGACGGAGATTCCACTGGGAGGAGAACCCATTGAGCTTCTTGTCGCCGCCAATGTCGTGGCCACCGCGATGACCGGTAGCGATGGGCGGGCTTTCTTGTCCTATACCCCGAAGGCCAAAGGATCGGTCCTATTCACCGTACGCGTCGGTGCCACTTCGAAAACAGCCGCAGCAGAGGCTGATGCGAACTTGGCAGTGTGGGAGCGTCGCACTCCGATCATAGCGGTGGAGATGACATCGCTCATGGAAGTCCCGGCCACACAGGGGCCGACTGTGACCTTGCCTGGGAAAGATGCGGAAGGCAAACACCCGATGCCCGATGCTGCTTCGGAACTCGGCAAGCTCACGCAGTTCTATTACAACGTGCTTTATGTGGTGACGGAGGATAAGGTGGTAGGCGCCAACGATTTGGTAAACGCGCAAGCCAGGCAATGGCTCAAAGACCAGAAGTTTCCAGTCGGGCACATCCTCGTGTTGCCATCTGATCCAACGGCGTTTGGGACGAAGCTCGATGAACTACATGCCGCCGGGTGGAAGACACTCAAAATTGGCGTGGGACGCTCGAAGACCTTTGCCGAAGCCTTTCTGCAACGGCGCCTCGACGCCGTGATGGTGCCGGAACCGGCCAAGGGCGAGGCGCCAAGGAAGGCGAAGGTGGCGAAAGAGTGGAAAGATGTGCGGAAGAAAATGTAGCAGGTAACCGGTTGCCCTTCTTGCTCGCGCAACGCGCGGCCTCAGAAGGCCCTCGTTGGACGCGCGCAGTAAAGGGCAAACCGGTCACCCGCTTGTCGGGATACCTTCCGCTCTGGGTGGAGGAAGAAAGTAGAAGATGGAAGGATTGGAAGGGCGCCCACGTTGGTCCTGTGCTCTCGGAACGCGCGGCCTCAGAAAGAATGGATGAAGGCCTGAGTTTTGTCTTACGAGGCACCCGATCTCGCTCTGTGCTCCCTGGCGCAGTCGTCTGGAATCAAGTCGTGGAGCGAATGTATTATCGTCATGGCAGGGGAGTCTCTACAAGGTCATCTAGGGAAAACGAAATGGTTGGGAATCTTTCTCTCCATGAGCAAATAGCTGATAGGTCTTAATTCCGGTGTCAGTTATTTCCGAGCCACCTCACAATGACCCCCTCTCCTCCTCTTAGGCCGCTATAATAGAAGTGACATGATTGAGCTGCTTTCTAATCCGCAGATGTGGATTGCGTTATTGACGCTGACCGCTCTTGAGCTGGTGCTCGGGGTCGATAATGTCATCTTCATTTCGATTCTCGTCGATAAGCTGCCGAAGGAGCGTCGTGACTTTGCGCGCAGAATCGGCCTGTTCTTTGCCATGTTCATGCGCATCGGGCTCCTATTCCTTCTTTCTTGGATTGTCGGGCTTACGGAGCCTCTCTTCGCTCTATTCGGGCAGGAAATCTCCGGTCGTGACCTCATCTT
>JANOJM010000189.1:0-2405 GCA_031418735.1 Nitrospiraceae bacterium
GCTGGCCGCGTCGGAAGTGGCCGAGAAGCTCGACCGGATGCTGTTCGAGCGCCAGGGCGACGTGCTCATGATGGCCCGAGCCTTTTCGGCGCAAGCGTCCGATTCGACCTATCTCTCCGAGTATCTGAGATGGATGAAGACGGAATATTCCCCGGTCTATCTGTCGATCGCGGTGACGGATAGTCAGGGTATGGTTGTGGCGGCGACGGAGCCCTCGCTGGTAGGGCGCGACGAGAGCCGCACGGCCTCGTTTATTGCCGCGCGTGCGACACGGCGACTCGACATTGCGGACGTCGGGGTCCAGGAAGCGGAGAGTGGCGTCGATACGATCGCGTTTACGGCCCCGATTATCGATCCGCAAGGCGCGTTTGCGGGTGTCGTGACTTCGCGGGTGGCGGTTCCATTCTTGGAGGAAGTGACTGCCAGGACCATTCGCTCCCTTGAAGCAGGACAAAGAGCAGGCGTGCGAGTTGCCTACCAAATGCTGACGAAGCAGGGCAGGGTATTTGCCGATTCGGATCGGTCCGGCAAGAGGGCCGACAATCTGAAAGAGCTCAGTTTTCCTTCAGTGTTACTGAGCGAGGCCGGTGTGCCGGGGTACATCGAAGAAGAGCATGTGCGCCGGCACGTCCAAGTGGTCACCGGCTACGCGCAGACCAGGGGGTTTAGAGAATCTACAGGGCTGGCCTGGTCGGTCCTGCTGCGACTGGATCGGCAGGACATCCTGGCGCCTATTCACGCGTTCTTGTGGAAAGTGTGGATTGTAGGCGGGGTGGTCTGGGTTCCCCTGCTGGGCTTATTGCTCTGGGCGACGGCCAGATTGCGCGCAGAACATCGACAGGCACAACAGGAAAGTGCCTGGGCGAAAGCCGCTGAAACCGCGTTGGTCCAGAGTCAGGAACGAAACCGAGCCATCGTCGATACCGCGCTTGACGGGGTGATCAGCATCGATTCGACAGGGATGGTGACTGATTGGAATGCGCAGGCCACGGCAATTTTCGGATGGCCCCGCGAGGAGGCTCTGGGGCGGGCCCTTTCCGAAACCATCATTCCTGAGCGGGATTGTCGGGCGCATAACATGGCCTCCGTGAGTTTTTTCGAACAGGGGCCGGCGCAGTCCTGAACCGCCGGATTGAAGTTGTCGCCCGACACAAGGACGGGCGGGAATTTCCCGTTGAACTTTCGGTGTCACCGGCAAAAATTGGGGATGCGGTCATCTTCAGCGCCTTTATCAGAGACATCACAGATCGCCGACAGGCTGAACAGCGTGTCGTATCTCAGTATGCGGTGACCCGAGTCCTCTCCGAGGCGGCGACGATGGAAGAGGCGGCGCCGAAAATCATTCAGGCAGTTGGGGAGAGCTTAGAATGGGATCTGGGCCTGTTCTGGCGGGTTGATAAGGCGACGGGGGTGTTGCGCTGTTGCGATCAGTGGAAGGCGTCATCCCTGCAGGCCGAGCCGTTTATCCTGGATAGCCTGCAGCGTACGTTTTCGCTTGGCGAGGATTTGCCCGGACGTATTTGGGCCAGCGGAAAATCGGCCTGGGTAGCCGACGTCCTGCTGGATGCCGGTTTTTCTCGTGGAGAACAGGCTCGACAGGCTGGGTTTCACGCGGCCTTTGGATTGCCTATTCTCGCCGGGACCGAGATCGGGGGCATCATCGAGTTCTTCAGTCTTCCAGTCAGGCAGCCCGATGACGAGTTGTTGAGGATGGCCGATGACATCGGTCTCAAGATCGGCCAGTTTGGCGAGCGGGCTCGCACGGAAGCGGTGTTACACGAAACCGAAGCGCAATTGCAACAGGCGCAGAAGATGGAGGCGGTGGGGCGACTGGCCGGCGGCATGGCGCACGATTTCAATAATCTTCTCACGGTGATTCGAGGGTACAGCGAGTTGTTCTTGGGACGCCTGGGGCCTACCGATGCCATGAGAAAGGATATGGAAGAGGTGAAGAAGGCGGCAGATCGGGCCACCGGGCTGACTCGTCAATTGCTGGCGTTCAGCCGCCGTCAGTTCATCGCAGCAAAAGTCCTCGATCTCAACGCCCTCATCGCCAATATGGAGGGTATGTTGCGGCGTCTCATCGGTGAGGATATCGTCGAATTCAATTCCGATCTCGATGTTTCGATTGGCGCTATCAAGGCAGATCCCGGACAGGTTGAGCAGGTCATCATGAACCTGGTCGTCAATGCGCGGGATGCGATGCCCACAGGTGGGCGTCTGACGATCGAAACCCGGAATGTGACGATTGGGGAAGAAGCCAGCCTGGGAGGCGCGGGGACGGCGCCGGGGTCGTATGTGTCGCTGGCGGTTTGCGATAGCGGCCAAGGAATGGACGCTGAAACCCAGTCGCATCTGTTCGAGCCGTTCTTTACGACAAAGGAAAAAGGGAAAGGGACGGGATT
>JANOJM010000190.1:0-9575 GCA_031418735.1 Nitrospiraceae bacterium
AGGTACAGCTGACTACAATGTCGTGTTGGGGGATAAGCGAGCCAAGGCTGCACGCAGCTATCTGATCGAATCTGGTGTAGTCCCCAAGCAGGTGGTGATTGTATCGTATGGCAAGGCACGACCTTTCTGTACGGACCCTGCAGAATCCTGCTATCAACAGAATCGTCGTGGACACGTACTCTTGAATGTGAAGAAGTAACCTGTCAATTCCTGGTATCTAGGAACCCCGGGAGCTCTTCATGGAGCCCGGGGTTCGTTGTTTGTCAATTGAGGTGACATACGCATGGCTCTCCTAAGGAAACAACGGGATTTAGGTAAGGAGCATTCTCGGCCTCGCATGATCAAAGATGAGCTCTCTGTAGAGAAACGCCAACAGCCACGATTTACATCGCAGTTCAGAAGCATCATTTCAGGTGGGCAGGGAGAAGGCCAAGGTCGGACGCTCGACCTCTCTACCGGCGGCTGTCTGATCGAAACGGATCTGCCGGTCGGCGTAGGGGCTTCATTCGAGTGTCGGATCTATGTTCCGGGACTCGACTGGCCGTTGCGGATCGACGAAGCCCAAGTGCGGTGGGTCAAGGGCAATACATTCGGGGTTCAGTTCACGAAGATCCAGCCTGATGAGGAGACAAAGCTCAAACAGGTCATTGCCGGCCTCGACGAAGAGTGTAAGGCGTAGTCCTTCTCGTTCTCCCTTCCTTATTTAGATTCAACGATTTAGCCCATTGCTTGCGATTAGCCTGAGGAGCTATGCGCTCGTCCACAGAACTATTCGCGGCTTCGTAGTTCTCTATGGTATAAGGCAGAGGTATGTCCGAAAGAAAATAGAGCCTTCTACACCTGCTCCTCAAGCCGCGCATCCAGAGATTTAGACGATGGAACACATCGCAACTCCAGCACAGAGAGGATTGAATATTGCTACCTTAGCTGGCGGCTGCTTTTGGTGCCTTGAAGCGGTCTATGACCAAATGAAGGGTGTGGCAGCGGTCGAGTCTGGCTACATGGGTGGCCAGATAGATCATCCGACGTATGAAGCCGTCTGTAGCGGCAGGACTGGGCACGCAGAGGCCGTACGCATTACATTCGACCCTGCCGTTGTCAGCTATCGCGAGTTGCTAGAGGTGTTTTTTGTTATCCACGATCCTACGACACTCAACCGCCAAGGCCATGATGTCGGCACGCAATACCGCTCAGCCATTTTTTATCACACGCCAGAGCAGAAACAGGCCGCGGACGAGGCCATTACAGCGATTACGAAAGGAGGGATATATCCCGAATCTATTGTGACGCAAGTCGAGCCGGCGGGAACGTGGTATGAAGCTGAGCCCTACCATCAAGAGTATTTTTCGAAAAATCCATTTCAGGGATACTGTGCCGCGGTCGTTGGGCCAAAGGTTGCCAAGTTCCGCAAGCTCTTTACCGCGAAACTCAAGTAATAATATCTCCTCCAATCAGGTATTGCTCTCGTGGTCAAGCCACGCATCTTCATGTCCATCTGCGCGATCGGATGCGCGCAGACTTGCGAAGTCGAACAGCCGTCGGTCCAGGAGAAGCGGTGGCGCCACGTTCGACAGAGCGGCGAACATACTGTCTGTACAGCCAGGCGAACGTTGCTCCCACTCGCGCAGGAACGTCTTTATTTGTTTTCGTTTGAGATCCTCTTGTGAGCCGCAGAGATCGCAGGGGATAATGGGAAATGCGCGCAGTTCGGCATATTGAGCAAGGTCGTTTTCCCGCACAGCGGACAGAGGACGAATGACCACATGCCGGCCATCTTTCGAGCGCAATTTCGGTGGCATCGTCTTGAGCTTGCCAGTGTAAAATAAGTTCAGGAAGAGAGTTTCAATAATGTCATCGCGGTGGTGACCCAGGGCGATCTTGGTCGCGCCCAATTCCGTGGCGACGCGATAGAGAATGCCACGACGGAGTCGGGAGCAGAGCGAACAGGTGGTCTGCCCTTCAGGGATGAGTCGCTTGACGATTGAGTAGGTGTCTCGCGTCTCGATATGGAATGGGACCCCGATATGTGAGAGATAGTCGGGAAGCACATGAGCGGGAAACCCTGGTTGCTTTTGATCCAAGTTTACTGCGACTAGATCGAAATGAATCGGAGCACGCCGTTGTAAGACCAGTAATAAGTCGAGCAATGCATAGCTGTCTTTTCCTCCTGAAAGACAGACCATGATCTTGTCGCCGTCTTTGATAAGGCCATACTCGCCGATGGTTTCCCCAACAAGGCGAAGTAGTTTGGTTTGCAGCTGTTCCGTCGTTTCGTCCAGCTTGAGGTATGGGCGTGGGGGGCTTGTTGGATGTGACATCGGTCGGCATTCTACGCGGTCGGCCACGCGGCTGTCGATCTCCAACCGGAGGCATCATGGGGAATATTGAAAACCGTCCCGGCGGCAAACCTCAGTCAGTTCTATTCGTGTGTACGGGGAATATTTTTCGCAGTGTGACGGCTGAGTACGCGCTCAAATCCAGACTCGGTACCGGTACCTCCTACGTCGTCAGCTCGGCGGGAATCGACGCCAAGGCTCAGTCGATGCATGAATGGGTCCTGGCTCGATTGCGTGAAAAGGGAGCTGATCCGACCAGTCACGTCCAACGACAACTTACCGAGAAGCTGGTCGCGACCGCTGACCTCGTCATTGCAATGGGACGAAACCACCAAGCGTTCATCCGGGAAGAATATGGACAAGACGTTCCCCTGTTTAATCAGATCTGTCTTGGCCACGATAAGCCGATTTTGGATTTGCATGAAGCGATACCGGATTGGGAAACTGACCCTGAGCAGGCCCGCGCCTATGTGTGTTCGGTGATCGATACCGTTTGGGCCACGGCACCAGCCCTTCTTTCTCACCTCCGTTAGACCGGTTTATGGCATCTATTGCCTCTGTCGGTTCATTCTTGGACTTGACCGGACACTTTTTCTCCACCTAATACGCAGCAATCAATACAAAGGCCTTTTCAAGCAGGGCAATGTTGAGGCGCGTGCTATATTTCACACAGCACCTTTTGCAAGTTGACAGGGGCAGAATATGGCATCGATGCAACGATTACGGGCACAGGACGTGACAGCGTCTGACAACCATGGTCACGAGCCAGAATGGGTCTCGTGGTCCAACGAGAAACTTCTGAGTCTCCCCATGCGCCAACTTGGCATTACCCTTGACGGGGTATTCCTGTCAGAACAGATCCAGCAACTCTATGACGAGCTCGAAGCCAGGCAGCTGAAATTTCGCCCTCATTTTTGGTTGTCCAACGAGTGGTTTACTCCGGATGGTGTGCCGGGGATTGCCGTTCCGTTTTATCTGGCCCATCCACGACTCGCAAAACTTGAAATGGACCAGATGCTCGAGGTCGAGGGGGGGACTGCGGAATGGTGCATGCGCATTTTACGGCATGAGGCCGGCCACGCCATTGAAAATGCCTATCGCCTCCGCCGTCTCCGCCGCCGGCGACAGGTCTTTGGGCGCTCGTCCGATCCCTACCCCAAGTATTACAGCCCTAGACCCTATAGTCGGAGCTTTGTGCGCCATCTCGATGTGTGGTATGCGCAAAGCCATCCGGATGAAGATTTTGCGGAGACCTTCGCAGTCTGGCTCACACCAGACTCGACGTGGGCTGATCGTTATAAGGGATGGCCGGTGCTCAAGAAGCTGAAGTATGTTGATGGGTTGATGAATGAATTGGTCGAGGTACGACCCAAAGTGGTCACGACCGAGGAGATCGATCCGCTATCCGAGCTGAAGAAAACCCTCCGTGAGCATTATGAGCGAAAGCGCAAGCACTATGGAATTGAACGATCGTCCTTATACGATCCGGATTTGAAGCGACTCTTTTCCGATGCCCCTGCCCACGCGGATAAACTGAGCGCCGCCACCTTCTTGAACCGCTTTCGAAGAGAGGTGCGCCGCAAAGTCGCAGCCTGGACCGGCGAATATCAGTATACGATTGATCAGGTTCTTGAGGACATGATTCAGCGCTGCCGTCAGCTCCACCTGCGACTGCCGCTCGCAGAAGAGCAGGCGAAATTAGATTTCACCATCTTGCTGACCGTCCACACGATGAACTACTTGCGCAGCGGGCGACATAAGGTGGCGGTATGAAGCGGCTCAGAATTCTCGTCTTGATGCACGAAGATCTGGTTCCTCCAGATCCTCTCAATGGGCAGGAAGTGACAGGAGCCGAGTGGAAGACGGAATACGATGTCGTCTCCACGCTTCGCAAGCTTGGACATGACGTCAAGCCGCTGGGAGTTAAGAGTGACCTTGGCGTCCTTCGATCCGCCATAGAAGATTGGAAACCGCACATTGCGTTCAATCTGCTCGAAGAGTTCGACGGGATGGCGGTGTATGACCAGAATGTCGTGTCATATCTTGAACTGCTTCATGTGCCCTATACCGGCTGTAACCCGCGTGGGTTGATGCTGGCGCGCGACAAAGTCCTCTCCAAGAAGCTGTTCTCGTTCCATCGTATTCCGTTCCCGGATTTCATGGTGGCGCCACAGGGGCGGACGGTTAAGCGGCCCAAGTGGTTGTCATTTCCTTTAATTGTAAAATCGGTGACCGAAGAGGCATCGATCGGGATCTCTCAGGCGTCCATTGTCCTGGATGATGACAAACTTAAGGAGCGGGTCGAATTCATCCATGCGAGCGTGGGGACTGGTGCCCTCATCGAGCGGTATATCGAAGGGCGTGAATTCTATGTCGGAGTGATGGGCAATGGACATATCCACGTGTTGCCTGTGTGGGAGTTGATGATGGATAAGCTCCCGGATGACGCCCGCCGGATTGCGACAGAACGAGTCAAATGGAATCGCACCTATCAAACCAAGTATGGGATTCGTTCAGAGGAAGCCAGGAATCTTCCTGAAGGGAAAGCCGAGGAGATTCAACATCTCGCGAAGCGGGTCTATCGCACCCTCGGCCTGAGCGGCTATGCACGCATCGATGTCAGAATGGACGCGGAGGGGAATGTATATGTACTGGAAGCCAATCCGAACCCACAAATTGCGCATGACGAAGATTTTTCTGATTCGGCAGAAAAGGACGGCTATACCTATAAAGATCTGTTGCAAGAGCTGCTGAATATCGGGCTCCGCTGGCGGCCGGCCAAAGCGGCGTAGCTGGTACCTCTGCCTCACCCACTATCCTCAGACACACGTTTCAGCCTGTCAGAATGCCGCAACCTCGCAGTGCTCTGCCGAGGCCTGTGCTTATTTGCCGTGGGTCGCTGAGAACTTCGGAGCAGAAAGTGGAGGGCGTGAACGAGGCGAGGGGTTTTCTTCTTGCTTTATTTATGGGCCGAAGCGGAAGCCAAACAGCAAGGCAACGCTTGTTTGGTCGTTCTCCCGTAACGAAGGAGAAAGATTGATGTCGTGGAGATTCACGATCAACGTCGAAGTCAAGGCGACATTGTGAGAGGCCTGGTACTCCAGTGAGACGCCAATAGGGATGTACCAGCTTGTATCGTTGCGGTCGACAGGCACAGGGCCGGTTCTGCGGTCTAGGTCTGCATGGATCAATCCAATTCCCATCAAGGGCACCAGGTTGATGCCGTTATTGAGGCGAAAATAATAACGGCCGACCCCGGCAAGGGAGATCTGAAAGAGATCGCCCATCGGGCTGATCTGCATCATCGGTCCGACAGAGAAGTTTCGATCGAGGTAGTAGTCACCACTGAATGCCAGGTTGAATACCGTGCCATTGACCGTTCCGGATGTGAGTCCCAGGCCGCTTCCGAATCCCCAGCGTGGTTCGTTTGCTTGGGCGTGGGGTGCTTCTAGAATGGTGCTCGTGGCCAAGATCGCCAACAGCATGGCAGCATAGATCCGTCGTGAGAATGTGGCGGTAATCTGTTGAATCATGACGGCGAACTTTAGCATAGAGGGTAGGCTTGGACAAGTGTCGTTTGAGTGCACGGGCGACAGTAGCGTATGCTTTTCCACCCAAGACGAATGAGGAGTCCAAGCATGTCAGCCAATTCGATGACGCCGAGGCAAGCAGCGGCTGCTCTGGTCGCCGCCATGCCGACCGGTGTGTCGGTTCAGCAGCTGGAGGAATATGGGATCGAGGCGACGACGGAGCAGGCTCAAGCCATCACCCAAGAAGTGCTCTCGCTCAATCTGTTTTGGGTTTTCGCAGCCATCGAAGCACATATCCCGCGGAAATATCAACCCGCGCTACTGGAACTCATCTTGGCTTCGATAGAAGCAGGATGGGATTCGACCGTTCCCGTCGGCTCAGCTTCCTGGACTGCCTACCTCAATGAATGGCAGGAACGCCGTCGTCGATATACCCGCTTGGTTGAAGAAGGAGCAAGTCCGCTTGCGGTGAGTGCGGAAGCCGCCACGTTGATGGAGGAGAATCGATTGGTCAAAGAAGTAGAGCGCCATAATCTCTTGACCCTGCTGATTGATTTTGTGCCGGTCGACACCTATGGGCGGTTACTGGAAGACGTCGGATGATCTTCTGGCCGGCCGCGACAGGTCAGAGGTAGCGGTGATCGAGGACCTTCCCCGTTTTGTCCATTTCATAGAGCAGCGGCGCACCAGTTGGGATATTCAGTTCCAGTACTTGTTCTCGCGAGAGCTGCTCCAACTCCATGATCAGGGCTCGTAAACTATTTCCGTGCGCCGCGACGAGGATTGTGTCCCCTTTCAGGAGATAGGGCTTGATGGTACGTTCATAGTAGGGCAATACACGTTCTGCGGTGTCTTTCAGGCTTTCCCCTCCTGGCGGACGCACGTCGTAACTTCGCCGCCAAATCTTCACCTGGGCCTCGCCATATTTTTTCGCAGTTTCGTCCTTGTTCAATCCTTGCAATTCGCCGTACATCCGTTCGTTTAAGGCCTTGTCTTTCTCGATCGGGATACCAGTCTGGCCGATGGTTTCAAGCGCGAGTCGCAACGTCTCATTCGCGCGGGCCAATACAGAGGTAAAGGCCCGGTCGAACGTGAAGCTGCGCAGCTTCTCACCCGCGTGTGTCGCTTCCTGAATACCGCGTGGAGACAGAGGTACATCTACCCATCCCGTGAAACGATTTTCCAAATTCCATTGTGATTCGCCATGTCGAAGCAGGATCAATCGAGCCATTGTGCGGTCCTCTCAAGCCTGAAGGGGTATTGTTGCAGGCCAAAGCATACTGGAACAGGTGTCCAAGTCAAGCGGCTACTGTGGGCCTGTGCGCAGCGTGCAAATAAGGTATTGGAATCAGGCCTGGATCTACCGGTGGCCGGCAAGAGTATCTCGCGCTCACACACTGCTTGTCGCAGTTGGCTTTGCTGGTTTTCCTGGTGACTGTTCACCATCCGGTAGCCCGTCCTGGAGCATTTTGAACATGGTGATCGCAAACAGTATGTATAGGGCGACCCCAATCCAGATCACATAGGACTGAACGCCTCCACTTTCTTTTAGTGCCTCATCCCGCTTCGCCGGATCAATCCCTGCGTTCTTTTTGATTTCGCCGATATGTTCACGGCAGTGCCAGTAATACACATAATTTGCGGTAGTTCCGGCCATGATGCTCCAGATGAGGCCCACGGTAACGTCGCCGGTCAAGTAGGTCGAGATCATCGGACCGAGGGCGTAGACCGCTGCGTACATATACATTTTTCGGTAGAGAAACCAGAGGAAGGAAATATACAGAAAGGCCGGCCAGTTCCATGTCAGGGCGAACTTCGGTTTTTCCCCTAATCCGAACTTTTTGAAATGTTTCAGATAGCGATCGGCGTGGGGGCCGATGAATTGGCTCCAAAGATGTTCATCGGGGTGGATTTCAGAGTGGGTGATGGGGGCGGCGATCGGCGGCTCCGGTTCGATGGCAAGCGTATTTCCGCACTGGTGGCAAAATTTAGCGTCATCCTGATTCTGCTGTTGACACTGCGCACAGGATTTCATCCGGCAGAGAGTATCACAATGAAGCGTCACCTGGGTAAAGAAGCAGCAAGTTGCTTCCATTGGCAGGCCTATGCTACCTTCCCTTACTTTACAAGGGGATACGTCTGTCATGGAGACAGAAGAACTGAAGCAGGACGCCGCACGTTATTTGATGCAGACGTATACGCGTCAACCGCTCTCGATCATTCGAGGGAATGGGACAAAGGTATACGACCTTGAGGGGCGCGAGTACCTCGATTTCGTCGGCGGGATTGCCGTAAATATTCTCGGTCATGGCCACCCAGATCTGGTTCAGGCCATCCAGCGCCAAGCCGCACAGCTGATCCATACCTCCAACCTCTATTACACCGAGCCGCAAGTGAAGCTGGCGCAGACGCTGGTGGATCACTCGTTTGCCGACAAAGTGTTCTTTTGCAACGGCGGAGCAGAAGCGAATGAAGCTGCCATCAAGCTGGCCCGCCGTTATTCCCATGACAAGTATGGGGCCGGGCGGTTTGAGATCGTCACGATGAAGAATTCCTTCCATGGTCGGACGATTGCGACGTTGACGGCGACGGGGCAAGAAAAGGTTCAGAAGGGGTACGAGCCGCTGCTGCAGGGGTTCAGTTACGTGGCCTTCAATAATATGGAAGAGTTGGAACGGGCCGTGACCGACAAGACCGCGGCGATTATGCTCGAGCCGATTCAGGGCGAGGGGGGTGTCCACGTTGCAGATCGGAAATATTTGAAGCAGGTGAGAGATCTGTGCTCACAAAAAGACGTGCTCTTAATTTTTGACGAAGTCCAGACTGGAATGGGACGAACCGGGACGTTGTTTGCCTACGAGCAGTTGGGGGTACAGCCCGACATTATGACCCTGGCGAAAGGGTTGGGGGGTGGCGTGCCTATCGGAGCCTGCCTCGCGACGGACTCCGTGGCGAAGGCCTTCTCCCCCGGTAGTCATGCTTCGACGTTCGGTGGCAATCCGCTCGCCTGTGCGGCGGGCCTGGCCGTCTGTCATGCCCTCTTGGAAGGCCACGTACTCGATCATGCGCGCCGGATGGGAGAGTATTTCGCGAAGGGGTTATCGGACTGTAAAGGGAGACATCGGGTGGTGCGAGAGGTGCGCGGGCTCGGACTCCTGCAGGGGGTTGAACTCGACATGGAGGGGAAAGCCGTCGTGAGCGAATGTTTGGCCCGCGGCATTCTCATTAATGGGGCCGGCGAGCATGTGCTGCGGTTCGTGCCGCCCCTCATCATCACCCAGTTGGAAATCGATCGATTGATCGAGACGCTGGATCAGATTTTCAGTAAACAGGCGGTGTAGGGCATACATACGCAGAATAGACATCACGCGGATGACTACAAGAGCGACAGGAATGCAGGCAGGCAAGAAAGACTTTCTGGATATCGCGGCTATCAGCAAGGCGGAAATGGAGAGCCTGCTGAAGTCTGCGGCTCTATTGAAGGACAAGCAGCGGCGCGGCATTCTTCATCCACTGCTTCCAGGCAAGACATTGGGGCTGCTGTTCCAGAAACCATCGACGCGCACGCGAGTGTCGTTCGAAGCGGGGATGAACCAGCTGGGCGGCCATGCTCTGGTATTGCCCATGGCCGAGATCCAGCTTTCGCGAGGAGAAAGTGTCGCCGATACGGCGCGCGTGTTATCACGCTATCTCGACGCGATCGTCATCC
>JANOJM010000191.1:0-2936 GCA_031418735.1 Nitrospiraceae bacterium
GAAAATACGGCATACTGGGGATGCACCGATGCCACCCAGTCACGATTCAACGAACTCACCGCTCCGTGATGAGGCACCTTCAGAACCTCGACCGGACCATGAGATGGTACGCCGGCCATCCGCGATAGGCCATCTTGCTCGACATCCGCAGCGAAGAGCATCCTGTGAGCACCGCATGTCAGATGGGTCACCACTGATCGATTATTCAACATATGCCCACTCGCATGGCTATCACGTTGTGCCACATTGAATTGCGCATCCTCCGGCGGGTTGAGCACCACCATCCGGCAGGAACCGGACGACAGGATCTCCTGTCCTTCCCTAGCCGCCTGTTCTTGTAGCCCACGATCGACCAATGACTGCTGCAATCGCCTATAGAACAGTTCTTCACGAGTTTCTCCCGATCCCCAATAACGCTTCACCCTGAAATGGCGAATCACCCATGCCAGACCTCCGACATGATCGAGCTGAGGATGGGTGCCGATAACCTGATCGATGACATGGATGCCCCGGTTCCAGAGAAACGGCGCCACCACCCCACGGCCCATGTCGAATCGCTCATAGGCCGTCCCTCCGTCGATCAACAGCACCTGTCCATCGGGGAGTTCAATGACCGTGCTGTCGCCTTGCCCGACGTCCAGGAACGTGACCCGGAAGTGATCCCCGTCAAGAAACATCCGTGGGGACCAGGCCCACCACAGCAATACCAAGAGGACTCCGGCGCCAGCTGCCCAACGAAGCGCCGCACCTCCCACTCGCTGCCATAGTAGTATGAGACACCCATAAAATAGGAGCATGGTAAAAATCGAAGGAGCCGCCACATGCCATTCCCCTCCCGGCAGCGTCGACACCACGCGGGTCGCCGTCACAAAGTATTCAAGGAACCATTGATTCAATGAAGCAAGGGGCAGCATGGTTCCCCCAACCACAATCTGCCAGACACCGGCAACAAGTCCAATTGGAACCAGTAGAATCCCCATCACCGGAACGGCTACCACATTGGTAAAAAGACCGAGCCAGGGCAATTGATTGAAATAGTAGGCAACAAGAGGAACCGTCACCAGGGTCACCACCCCACTCATGACCACAGAGTCTCTCCCCCATCGAGCGCAGGTTCTCAGGAACGACGGCTCGTCCGGCAGCTCCTCCCCTTCTGCCACAGTCGGCCATGAAATCCATCCCGCAATGGCGAAGACGGATAAAAACGAGAGTTGAAATGAAATATCGAAAAGCGCCTGAGGATCGTGCAGCAAAATTCCCACTGCGGCGGCAGAGAGGGCATGGAAGAGACGGCGCTCCTGGCCGAGCCAGATCGCACTGAGCCCGACAGTCATCATCAGCAATGAGCGCATCGTCGCCAGTTCCGCCCCGGCCAGGCAGGCGTAGCCTGCGACAGGAAGAAGCGTACAAACAGCGGCCAGTCGAGTCGGCGTGATTTTTCGAGATAGCACAAGAAGCCAATCCGAAGGCAAGAGGAGTGTTGCCCATCTGACGACCGCGAAAATGAGCAGTGCGACGAGGCCCAAGTGGCTCCCTGAAATAGAAAGGAGATGGACCGTCCCGGTCGCCATGAACTGATCACGCAGATCCGGGTCCAAATACCCTCGATCGCCGATGATAATACCGACATAGAGCCCCAGGGCCGGCTGGGATAGGGTTTGTACCGCAGCGAGACGGATACTGCTCCTCCAGCGATCGAATTGGTTCCAGATTGCCCACCAGGCATGCGCTCGTCCTGACTCAAGCAACTGCACCGATTCTGATCCGGTCACGGTGGCGGTCGCATCGATCCCTTGCCGCTCTAGATAGAGCGCATAGTCGAATCCCCCAGGATTCAACGACCCGCTTGGACGGCGTATCTTGGCCCGAAAGCTGACCCGATCGCCTTGGAAGAACATTCGTTCAGGCATGCGCCAGGTCAGACGAACATGCCTGGATGCTCCCGACCCATCAATTGGGTCATCGGACCTGACGATCATGACTAAGCGATCTGGCGTCTGTTGAACAGGTGCTACAATACGGCCGGTCATCTCGAATGCCGTATCAGGTTGGCGCTCGATCATCGGATCATGGGCAGTCAGGTTGACGATCACCGCCCAATAGACAACTCCCAGTAAAAGGCCTCCGTAGAGCCACGTCGCTTGACGAATGGAGCACCGATTGAGCCATTCGAGGGCGAAGGTCCCCAACGCAGCGAGGAGGAGCAGGAACGAGGCGGACAGGGGGAAATAGGGAATCTGCGATCCGACGAGGAGCCCGGCAATGACGGCAGCGGTGAGAGACGGCAGCATGAGCCGGCCTCGACTAGGGGGCGAGAATCTTAGCCCAGATGGGCTTTGACGACGTCGACAAGCTGATTGGCCACTTCACGAATCTCATCATCGCACTCGCCTTCGACCATCACTCGCAAGAGCGATTCGGTTCCGGAGTATCGCACCAACACACGTCCACTGCCGTTGAGGCGCTGTTCGCTTTGAGCAATCGCGCGTTGCAGTTCTGGAACCGTATCGAGCTTCGGCTTCTTCGAGACATTCACGTTGAATAACACTTGTGGCACTGCCGTCATGGCTTGAGCCAGTTCGGACAAGGGCTTCCCAGTTCGCTTCATCAGCGACAGTACTTGTAGGGCCGAAATCAAGCCATCTCCGGTTGTATTATGATCCAGGAAGATGAAATGACCGGACTGCTCACCGCCAAAGTTAAACCCCTCGGCCAACATCCGCTCAAGCAAATACCTATCGCCCACGGCAGTCCGCACAAGGGCAATGCCTGATTTCGTCATGGCCTGCTCCAACCCGAAGTTGCTCATGACAGTTCCCACTACCGTCTGTTTCGCCAATTGTCCCTGGCGATGAAGGTCGAGCGCCAACATCGCCATAATATGATCGCCGTCTACGACTCTTCCCTGTTCACAGACGAAAATAGCGCGATCGGCA
>JANOJM010000192.1:0-2580 GCA_031418735.1 Nitrospiraceae bacterium
ACTGTTTCAAGTATGCTTCCTTCCCTCACGGCTCCGCGCGCCCGTCTCGCCTGGCGTCTCGGCTGTTTCGTCACGAACTCTCGTGAATAATGAGGGCTAGGCGGCAACGAGGCGCTTGATTTTGCGGAGTTCCTGTTCGAGTTGATTCAGACGGGATTGGATCGACTCCTGCTGTGTGACGTTGGGTGTCAGCATAGTGTTCAAGAGTTGCTGGTATGGGATTGCGGAGCATTCACATTGGGCCGCCACCGTACCAGACGAGTGAGGGAGGCAACGATCAGATCGTGGGGAGCGGCATCATCGGTTGAGTTGATACTTGACCAGCGGTGGTTGTCTTGCTAGGCTGACCGTCACGTTGTATTCCCCTAAGAATGAGCAAGGGCTGCGAGGCGGACTATGAAGACTATTTCTATCGAGATGCCGGAAGAAGTGCTGGCGGCATTGAAAGAAACGCCAGAGGAATTCTCCCGGGAGATCCGGATGGCGGCGGCGGCTAAGCTCTACGAATTGGGCAAGCTTTCTTCGGGACGAGCGGCTGAACTTGCCGGCATTCCCCGGGTCAGTTTCCTTCAGGCACTCGCCCGTTATGGTGTTCCTCTTTTCGATGAAACAGAGGAGGAGTTGAGGCAGGACCTCCGTCATGCCTGATCAGGTCATCTGCGATACTTCCCCACTCTTCTACCTCCATCGACTCGGACATCTTTCACTCCTCCAGAAACTGTACCACCGTATCCTGGTGCCGGAAGCCGTGGTCGCCGAGTTGCATGCCGGACATGACCAGGGAGAAGACGTTCCTGCTCTTGCTCAATACGATTGGATCAAAATCCACCGAGTTCGCACCCAGGACGTACTCGCGCTGTTTACCGATCTGGGCACCGGTGAAGCACAAGCCTTGGCTCTGGCCCTTGAAAAACCAGGTAGTTTGGTGATCCTGGATGATCGCTATGCGCGCGAGATCGCGACACAGCGGAATATACGATTGACGGGGACCGCAGGTGTCCTTTTACGGGCTAAATGTGAGGGGCACCTCCCTGCGGTGAAACCTCTTCTTGACGAATTAGCGCGGTTGGGTTTTCATCTCAGCACGGTCGTACAACGGAGAATCTTGGCATGTGCCCAGGAGTAATCCTGCCGTCGGCAGCACCGTAACTATGCAGGGGTTCAGGCGGAAGGCTACGAACACAGGCTGAAGGATTTTAGGCTGAAGGCAGAAGGTCGGAGTTCCGGACACTTCAGCCTGAATACCTTCAGCCTATCTACCTGAGCAGTTACCGTATTCCACAACTACGCAGGGGTTCAGGCTGAAGGCTATATGAAAAAGAGATGGGCCTTGCGTGGATGTCGCCCGCACTTGCCCGCATTATTCACGAAGACTTCTACTGCAACCGCCGAGACAAAAATCAGAACTCATTGCGGTATTCTTTCTTCGCGCCAGGATCATACAACGGGCGCTCGACCTCGCACGCGCGGTGGCGACGCACCTGACGGCGGGCGGGCTCGCCGCTCAGTCGGTCAACATACTGTTTCAAGTATGCCTCCCTCCTTCACGGCTCCGCGCGCCCGTCTCGCCTGGCGTCTCGGCGGTTTCGTTACGAACTCTCGTGAATAATGCGGGTTAGGGACCGCTGCGCTCGAGCCGCCGCCAATACTTGTTGTGGCGACACCGTTCTCAAACACTCCAACGGTAGCGTATTGTGGCACGTCCGACTGAAACAGGGGCTGCAGGGTACCTTCCCTGTCAATACAGCATGGCCCACCCCATAGGGACCGGTCCGAACCGCACTCGTCGGCCCGAACAGGGCCACGACCGGGGTACCAACCGCCGCCGCGATATGCATCGGACCTGAATCGTTGGTAATCAGCAGCGACGCCCTGCTCAGGAGCGCCGGAAGCATTCCCACAGTCATGGCTCCGGCCAGATCGATGGCACGGGTCTTCATTTCCGCCCTCACCGCAGCGACATCTACTCGTTCGTCAGGACCGCCGATCATCACCACCGCACCACATCCTTCTTGCTGCAGCCGATCTGCGACCTCGGCGAACGACGCAGCCGGCCACCGCTTGGTCGGCCACCGGGCAGAAACATTCATCGACACCCAACCCGTTCCAGACGGCACACCGGACCGGCTCAACAGGCGATCGACCTCATCACGGTCGGCTTGCGGGATACGGAAACGGAACTCCGGTGTACCGGCCTCCACAGCCCCTACAGCCTTGGCCACAAGCAGGTAGCGATCGACCGCATGCATCTCCAATTGTGGAACCGGCACGCGCCTCGAATAGAACCAGGGACTCCCTTCTCGCCCATTGGCAAATCCCACACACAAAGGAGACCCGCTGAGCCAGCCAATGGCGGCGCTCCGAAAGAGACCTTGAAGATCGACGACGAGATCGAAGCGCTCTGCACGAAGAAGCGCCACCTGGGAGAGCCACCCCTTGAGCGTCGATTCCACCGGCCACACCCGATCCACCCCGTCGATACGCTCGACGAGACCAGCCCACTCGCGCTTGACCAGCCAAGTCAGTCGAGCCTTGGGATAGGCTCGACGAATTGCCGCGCAGGTCGGCATCGCATGCACG
>JANOJM010000193.1:0-2527 GCA_031418735.1 Nitrospiraceae bacterium
TCGCCCGACACTGTAATGAGAGGTGCCTGAGTGGCGGGGAGCATGGTGGACCGGAAGTGCAGAAATATGGGTTGTTCCCCAGGACAACAGGACATCGATGGAAACAGATGGGGCGCGATAATCGACAAAGCACTCGCGCAGCGATGTCCGGATCGCTCGGAATGCGCTGACGCTTCTCGCAGCGTGCACTCCAAGGGCAACTTGAAGCGCCATCTTGGCAACTTGTGATGCCAGATTCCGCCATACGCCGTGCTGTTCTGCCACGGGGGTCCCATATACCACGTCATAGCCCTTGGCGATTTCAGCAAGAAGCTTGGGGATATCTTCAGGTGAATGCTGCAGATCATCGTCCATGGTGACAATTACGGCACCACGAGCGGCTCGGATTCCGCACAACAGAGCGTTGTGTTGTCCGTAGTTACGCGTGAGGCTGATCCCTCGAAGACTTTTATGTGTTCGGGTCAATTGGTCAATCGTATTCCAGGTGTCGTCCATGCTTCCGTCGTCGATCAGTAGGATTTCATAACGATGTGATGATGGGAGAAGCACCGCTTCCAGTCGCGAGACCAAAACCGGGAGGATGGCGTTGCTCTTGTATACCGGTATGACAACAGAGAGATCGAGGGGATAGGTGTTCTGTGCGTCCGTAGCCTGATGATCCGTGAGCATAGTGACCCTGGAGATATCAGGGAATGACGCGCGGGATCTGTTGATAGAGGGTCGCATCATCGTATGTTACCGATTGCACGAAGCCGGATTCTAATAGGTACTGAGCAAGAGTTGCTGAGGATGTAAGGGGGGGCAGGTTCCTTCCTTTTGGCGAACCATCTGATCGAAACAATAACACCTGCGAGACGTCTCGGTTTTTCAGGGCGGCTAGGTAAGCATCGTTTTGTAGGTTTTCCCATCCATATCCCAGCGGGAGGCCGATCGTTTTTGTCCGACATGCCCAGTGCACGTTGTTGTGAGGGGCTGGAATGATGAGCAGAAAGGAGCCTGGTTTCAATTTCGCACACAAAGCGGCGAGTTGCGGAGAGGAGGGGGCTGTAATGGCAGCTGCGGGAGCTGCGTCCGGTAGCCAGGAGAGCCCGAGAATGTCAGGGCCTGCTCCTGGGACAAACACGAGCAAGACAATTAAAAGAGCGGTGATAGGAAGCATACGCTGCACAGGAGCCCAGTAAGCAATCACCGATCGTGAAGCGTCTATGCCGGCTTTGATGGCGTAGGACACGGCAAGGATAGCGCAGGGCAGAACAAGTAACCCGTAATGCAAGTATCCTCTTCTTGAGAACTGAAGGAGCCCGGCCAGAGTCGAAAAAGTTGTCACGCCAAGCAGGCGCATGTCTATTAGCGAGGCTGCATCTCGTGACTTAGGGAGAGCCACAAAGGAAATCCATACAACCACGGCAAGGAGAAATACACTCGATAAGGGTTGCGCTGCGCCCCACAGCCCGCTGACGTGATCGAGCCAGACTCCCTGTGCTGTGTACCCCGCCGCAAAGGCAAGGCCCATTCGCAAAGCAGCCCACCCTCCACCGTCCAGCCACATTGCGAGTACGAATGTTGCGGCGGTTCCGATCGCCACAACTGCGAAATCAAAGAGACGATTCAGGAGGGATTGGTCTTGTTGTGAGGGAATAAAGATTAAGGCGGTCATGCCGAGCATGAGGAGACCGGCCTGTTGTTTTACGAAGAGGCAGATCCCGCACGCAAGTGAGAGACACAACAGACCGGCTGTCTTATGCGAGTGTCGTTCGCAGAGATTCCAGAGGAGAAGTCCGATTAGGAACGGAACCGTTGAAATCGGCTCGGTAGATCCACTCAGACCTTCAAGGCGGTGCATGAAAACGAGATAGGCTGCTGAGCCTAAGAGACCGCCCCACCAAGACGTAACCGATGTCATGAGAATAATTCCCACCAACCCGGCGTTGACTAACAAGATGCCTACGTAGGCCCATTGAAGGCTGGAAAGTGCGCCGTCTGTTAGTCGAAAAACCGTTTCCCAGAAACGGTAGACGCCAGGAAAGTAGATATACCGAGCCCATGGTGCATAAGCGGGCCCATCAGCGAGGTCCCGTGCATTCAAGACGTAGAAGTAAAAGTCGACACCGCCGATCGACGGTCGCGAAGCCAGCAGAGCGTTCACCGTTTGCCATACCAAAAGAAGCGCAATCGCACCAAACACATAAGGGGTGCACCGATGGAATGTGTTCGATGCGTTTCCCATCATCGCGGTTGCCATGGGTCTCGAATCCATAAAATTAACCATGCAATGGATTCCATCGGGTTGCAATCAAAAAGCAGTTTGTCGGGCGCGAGGGAACAGCTCCTGAATATTTCAGAAAACTAAAGGTCGCCATGCCGGCCCAAAGGAGACATCTCGTTGACAGGATATCCGAAACAAGAGATTCTGAGCTTGGGCGCACCCGACGTACTCATCATCGCTGACGGAGTCCACAGAAAAGGCGCGTGTTCCCGATTAGCTCTTGAGTTGAGGGGCCAGAGAAGGGGATGGCGCCCATTGCAT